>JAEINX010000174.1 GCA_016342645.1 Bacteroidales bacterium
TAAAATATTAAATATTCAAACTGACAATATAACAATATAACAATATAGCAATTCGATGCGAAGCAAGTCCGTATGGATAACAATTTATTTTAAAACATTGTGTATTTTTGTCAATTCATAATTGTTATTTTGTTTAAAAAACATGAAATCAACAAAAACTTCATACTTTCCGGCGTGGAGAGAAAAAATTTATCAAATAATTTTTAAAGCTAATACAAAGTCAGGGAAAACTTTTGATATCATTCTTTTGTTTTCAATAATTCTAAGTGTTATTGCAGTTTTATTAGATAGTGTTGAGCTAATCAGAATAAAATATGGTAATGCTTTATTTTTTACGGAATGGTTTTTTACGATTTTATTTACTATTGAATATTTCTTTCGGATTATTTCTGTAAAAAAAAGATCAAAATATATTTTCAGTTTCTTTGGAATGATTGATTTATTAGCTGTTTTACCAAGTTATCTCAGTTTGTTATTTATTGGAACACAATATTTTCTTGTCATCAGAATTCTTCGATTATTAAGAGTTTTCAGGATTTTGAAATTAGACCGTTATGTGGGAGCTTCCCGATACCTTAAATCTTCATTGAAGGCGAGCAGGCCTAAAATTATTGTTTTTTTTGGAGTGCTTTTTACAATTGTGGTAATTATGGGCTCACTTATGTATTTGATTGAAGGGCCTGAAAACGGCTTTACAAACATTCCCAAAAGCATTTACTGGGCGATAGTAACCTTAACAACGGTCGGTTATGGCGATGTTACACCGAATACGGTTTTAGGGCAAACTTTATCCTCAATAATAATGATACTTGGTTACACAATTATTGCAGTCCCAACGGGGATAATTTCTGTTGAGATGAGTCGTGCAAAAGAAAAATCAAAAAAACCCTTTGTTTGCAAAAATTGTAATAATAGTGATAATGATAAAGATGCAAAATTTTGCAAAATTTGTGGGGAGAAGATTTAGGGAAGGAGTGATGGAGAAATGGAGTGATGGAATGTTGAAATTGAGGTTTAGTTGATTTTTAGTTAGTTTTCAACACATTAATTCTGGCATCCACAGCAACAATATTTTCGCTTGTTCCGAGCAATGGATTTAAATCTATTTCAATAATTTCGGGAGCAGCTTCAACTAAAGCTGAAAGCCTTGTAATAGCTTCAATGAATTTATTTTCATTTATAGGCTGCTGTCCTCTCGTGCCTTTGAAAATTTTGTAAGCTTTCAATCTTTTTATCATGTCTGAAGCTTCCTTTTCTGAAACCGGTGAAAATGAAGCGGAAACATCTTTTATTATCTCAATAAAAATACCTCCCAACCCACAAAGTATCATGTGTCCGAATTTTTCTTCATATTTTACTCCCAGGAATAATTCAGTTCCGGAAAGCATTTGCTGAATCAAAACACCGCTTGCATTTTCTATGCTCATTAATTTATCAAAAGTCGATTCCACAGATTTCTTATTCTTAATATTCAAGAAAACGCCACCTTTATCTGATTTATGTAGTGGCCCGACTACTTTCATTACAACAGGAAAGCCAATTGATTCAGCTTTTTCGACAGCATCACTTTTGTTTTCGGCAACCGATTCCGCAACACGCTGGATTCCGGCAGCATCTAATAAATTTTGTATTTCTACGGGCGAAATGTATCCTGTTTTTGTGTTTTCAATAATGCTTCTGATCTTTGCAGTGTCAACTTTAGGGAGTCTTGGATTCAGTTCGGCGGGAGCATTAGTATTAAAAACTTTGCTTAGTGAATTTCCAAGGAAAACTTCATCAGGGAAATTGATTCTTCCTTTAGAAAGAAATTCCTGCACTTCTTTTTTGGCTGTAAGAATTGACGGAAGAACCGGAAAAATCGGCTTTTTACAATGTTTCATTTTCTCATCTAAAACAGCGTAAACATCAGAAACGGTGAATAACCCGGATGTACCAAAAATAACAACCATCGCATCTATTTCATCAAATTTATTATCGACATAATCAATTATTGTTCCAAGTTGTTCGGCAGTGCCTGTAGCCAGAAAATCAATCGGGTTAGCGACAGACGAGCCTGGAAATAATTGAGTTAATAATTCTTTAGAAGCAGGATTGTCAATATGTGGAACAGATAAACCTTGATTTGAAAGACTATCGGTTAGCATAACCGATGGACCACCTGCATGCGAAATTATAGCAATATTTTTCCCAATTAATTCCTTGTGCATAAATATCGATGCAATATAAATTAGCTCTTCACGCCCATTGCACCTTACAATACCTGCTTTACGGAATAAAGTATTGACTGCAAAATCGGAAGTAGCAATAGCTCCTGTGTGAGACGAAGCTGCTCGGCTACCTGCCTCTGACCCGCCTGCTTTGATTGCAGCAATTTTACAACCTTTATTAATTAATGAAACAGCATGTTTTAATAAAATCTGAGGCTTGTCAATATTTTCTATATACAGAAGTTTTACTTTTGAATCTTTTTCGGGATCAAAAGTTTCGTCCATATATTTCAGAATTTCTTCAACACCCAATTGAGCAGAATTTCCGACCGAGAAAACTCTTGAAAAAGTCAAACCGTTTGGGATTCCGGCTTCCATAATAAAACATGCCGTAGCTCCCGAACCTGAAATGAAATCACATCCTTGAGGGTCTAATTTGGGGATAGGTAATGTGAAAACGCCTTGATAATTTGGTGTTAGAACACCAATACAGTTTGGTCCTACCAAAGAAGCATTTACACTATTAATCGAATCAACAATTTCATTTTCCAATATTTTGCCTTCTTCAAAATCTTTCATCTCACTAAAACCTGCAGATAAAATAATAAAAGCTTTAGTGTTTTTAAATTGAGCAAGAAGTTCAACCGTTGCCGGTATAAATCGTGCCGCAATGGCAATAATTGCAAGGTCAATATAAGGTAGTTCAGCCGGTGACCTAAAACATTTTATCCCTTGAACTAAATCTTCTTTCGGATTTGTAACATAAAGCTCTCCTTTAAAATTCCCATCAATAAGGTTTTTTAAAACCTTTCCTCCCGGTTTAAATATATCATTAGAGCCCCCGACAACAACGATGCTTCGGGGGTTTATTAATTGTTCTGTAATCATTTACAAAAATATTTATTAAAAATTCATTCAATAAAATAAAAGTTCAAATTTACAAAACATATTTAAACTTGAATCGTATTCAACACCCAGAGGCAAAATTTTATTTTTTAGGTGCTGAATACAATTAAATTTATTTTCACTTCAGGAATTATCTTTTCGATTTTAAAAGCAAAGAATTATTCTCTCAACTCCTCAAAATAAAATTTAGTTTTAGTGTAATTTTACCTACATCTTTTTATAGGAATTTAAACACTTCATAAATAATTTTTATTGTGTTTCTATCTTCCGGTTAAAGTTTTAGGAATTCTACCATTAGTAATTGTTTCGGATCGTAATCTTCTGCCAACTATTCGTTCAAGCATTCTTCCTGTATCAAGCACTTTGTCAATATCTAATCCAACATCAATACCCATTTCATCCATCATAACAATCATATCTTCGGTGCATACCAAACCAACAGTATTTGGATCGTTATAATAATAAGCTCCCGTACCTGATACTGGGACTCCGCTAACAAAATTTGCGGGTTGGCCACCGAGTCCTCCGAGGCATGATTCATAGTTTGTAATTCCCGCCTGAAGAGCTGCTAAAACATTAGCTAAACCCCAGCCGCGAGTAACATGAAAATGAGCAATATGTTTTTCAGGTTGAGGAATAACATCCAACAGCATGGAAAAATACTTATAAACTCTATCGGGAGACGCAGACCCGTCATGATCGGCATGTTCAACATCGTCAGCACCAATATCTAACCAACGATTTGTAAATTCAATGGCTTTTTCCAATTTTGTAGGCCCTTCTATCGGGCAACCCCAAATCGTACTTACCGTTCCATTTACTTTTATTCCGGCATCGTGACATAAAGGAATGTATTTTTCGCACATCTTCCAATAATCATCGAGGCTTAAACCCGAATTTCGTTTATGATGCGATTCGCTTGTTGAAACCATAACAAGAATTCTGTCGGGGCCATAACCGTCTTTTTTTGCTTGAATTGCTCTTTCAATTGCTCTTTCTCTAATGGTAATTGCAGTAATATTCACATCATTTAAAAGATGTTTTACCTTTTTGCTTGCATGAAGTCGTTTCATTAAATCATCGGCATCATTGAACTGCGGCATTCCTTTTGGGTTTCCAAAATTCGTGGTTTCAACATGTTTAAAACCTGATAGAATTAATTGCTCCAGAACCCAGAGCTTTGCTTCCGTGGGAATAATTTTTTCTTCATGTTGAAATCCGTCTCTAACCGTAATATCTCCAATTACTACTTTTTTTGGGTATTTCATAAAATATTTGTTTTATTTGTCAATATTTATTAATTCATTTTTCTGTTTAAAATAATATTTTGCAATATAATCACTCAAAATTATCGTTGCTAAAATAATTAAAAATATTATTCCAGTTTTTTTAATAATTCTTCAGCTTTTTCCGAATAGGATATGTCCATTTCTGATAATGCCCCAAAAACATTTATTGCTTTTTCTCTCTCATTATTTTGTAAATAAGCTAATCCCAAATACCAAGCAGTTTGATATCGCAATGGGTCGATTTTTTTTTCATAGAGCTTTTTAAAAGCCATTATTGCATCTTTCGGATTTCCTGTTTTCATGCATGAAATGCCATAATAAAAAATTGAAAAATAATCAGAGGCATCATTTTCGATACAATTTTCAAGCATTTCAACAACCATGGCATAATCGGCAGTATTATAATAATACATTACATTTTCTAACATATTATCGCTTTTAAATTCACCTTTCTCAGTGATAATATCAGGATAAGGAGCAAAATAATAATTAAATAATTGCTCATTAGATTGTTTGCTGAAAAGTGTAAATAATGTAATTGAAATAATTATTATAACTATCGACGCAGCCGCCAAATATGAATATTTATTAATTTTGAATTTCTGCTTTCTTACTTCCTCAACTACCGTTTCATTTTCTTTTTCCCTTTCTTCTTTTTCTCTTTCTCTTTCTCTTTCTCTTTCTTCTCTTTCAACTTCTTCAGCATATTCAGGTGCAACGTCGTCAAGGAAATTAGGATTTGTTTTTTCGATGATGTCGTTTAATTGTTCAATCAAATCGGCTATTTCAATCACCTTTTTCTTGCAATCGAAGCAATCGCTTAAATGAGTTCTCAATTCTTCGGAAACATTATTCAAATCTTCGTCTTCAACCAGTTTTTCGGCACAAAATGCTACCCCTTCATCGCTTAAATGCCCATCCTCAATATTAATAAGAGGCTTTTTATTTTCATGAGTCATATAGTTTATTCTTGTATAATTTGGTCTTTTTTTTTATCTTTTCTATATAATAAATACGATTCCTAATATAAAATTAGGAGGAAAAATATTTATATATAATGAAAATATTTTTCAACGAATATGCTAAAGGTCTTATTATCAAAACAAGAACGTGCATATCCATTATTCAAAATATTAATTAATTCATTTATTTTACTATTCGTCCATCTAATCAATGCTTTTACTTTAACTATTTTATTATCGTATTTATTATCTAAAACAGGTAAAATTATTTCAAAGCGATTTGGTAAAACCTCCGGATTTTTCGATGTATTTTTATTATACGATTTATTAATTTTATTTACAACATTTCTTACTTCTTTTCCGGATATTCTGTTATTCAATTTAAGAATATCATCCGAAAAAACTTCAATCAAATATTGTACTTTTAAGCATAATTCAATTTTAGGCCTTTTTCTATCAAAGCTCGATAATATCCTATTGAAACGAACAAATTCATCTTCAATCATTAAATTTATTTCGGCATCGGGAAACTGA
>JAEINX010000175.1 GCA_016342645.1 Bacteroidales bacterium
ATATTTTTCTCTTAGAATATGTCTTTCTTGCATTACTTATCTTTTTCCTGTTTTCTAAACGGGTTTTTTCACTCAGTAAAAAGAGTTTCTTTTTTTGTCAATCATTCTGTGAAACTTATTAATTCTATTTACTGAAATAAGTTTTAAAATTTTTATTAAAAATAATATAAAATCAAGGAAACAAAATTAATAAAAATATAAAATTGCTATTTGTTAATTTTTTTTTTTTATGTAAATTGCCATTTTTCAATAATGACCAAATGATTTAAATATGGACATTTTAAGTCTTTATATACAGTCATAATTAAACAAAACAAGTAATTATAAAGGTTTTTATCTAATGAAAGTTTGGCGGACATTACAAAAACTTAATCAAAAAAAGCAATTATGAAAAATCTACCATTTTTAATTATTTTACTTTGGAGTAATATAGCTTTTGCTCAGGTAACTCCTTTGATTAATAACAACTGGCAAACTTATCAATGGCCTTACAATGCCTATTATCCTGTATTGTCGTCGGGTGGAAAATTCAAATAAAAGTATATGATGCTCATGGTAACGATTATCGTTTCTTTGAAATTGAAGGAACAAATAACATTATTACTGAAAAACTTAATCTAAAAGAATTATCTGCCGGAGTGTATTTTATAAGCTTTAGCGGAAAAGATTTTAATCGGGTTAAGAAGATTGTGATTCAATAAAAAACGAGGCCTAAGTTGTATAGGTCAGGTTTATTTTAGAAAATAAGTTGTTGATTATTAGCCCGGACCTTAAAGGCTGGGCTAATAAAATAAAGCGGAAAAATTAGAGGACATTTATGTTCTTACATACAAAACAAAAAGGTATTAATATCTTACATAAATTCAATACATTTTTCTTTATTTCCTGAACCTAAACGTTTGGAAAAAAATATAAAAATTTTGTTTAAACTAAGGATACTATCTTTGTAAAAGATGGTATCACTCATACTTAGTTTTGAGTTTTAAATCTTCAACTAACCTAAATTCTTTTTATATACATAAATTTTCTTTCCTCCATAAGCTGCACCAAGACTGAGAAGAATGAACAAGCCGCTTCCAATAGGTGCGCCGCCTCCGGGAAGTTGATCTCCTTGCTCTCCATGTCCTGAAGGTGGAGGCGGAGAATTGGGCTGAGCATTTAAATTTAATGATATGAAAGTAGCTCCAACTATTAATAATCCGATTGCAAATACTTTTAAACTATTTTTCATGATTCTATTTTTTAACATATATTTTTCCTATTATCAAATTTTTATCTGAAATTATTCTGACAATATAATAAGCTGAAGGCAAGTCAAGATTTATTATATTTGCCTGACCTGAATATTCTTTTTCCATCATCGGCTTGCCAAGCATATCGAATATTTGTACAGTACCGATTTTTATTTTTTTATCGAAAATATAGAGTTTATTATTGTAATTGTAAAAATGTAAATTATTTTCTATTGTATGTTCTTCAAGCCCAAGAATACCAAATTGTAATAAGAATCTGTTTGGCTCATCACCTTCGTATGATTCAAAAGCATATACCGGATTTTCCGATAAATTTTGAGTTATATTTGTTTTCAAATCCACTAACGAAACTGTTGTTAGAGGGAAAATATTATCAATACCTTCGGCTTTGATATAAAAATCGGAATAAGAATTTTTAATAAAACTCAATGAGATGCTTAGTTGTTCGCTAATCTCAGGTAGTGTGTTTGTTGAAACTGCTTTATTATCATTAATTACCGAGTAAAATTGTGGTGCATAGCCTGCAAGGAAATAAGAATCAAATTCGTTATCAAATCCTTCAGTTGCCATGTTATTAAATTTAATTATGCTTTCCTGGGACGAAACACCTTCGGAATCAAATGCAGTGAGTTTAATTTTGTTAATCTCATCATTCTTATACCATGCTTGCGAATTATGTGCACGGTCAGCTTTGGGAATAGTAAGAGAATTTGTACCCGAAGAAACATATACCATAAAACCTTGGGTAGCCGGTATAATATCATTTTGTGAAATATCGCTGTAACTGGCAGCACTTTCATTCCATATTTTTGCAGTACCATTAACATTAGATAGATCCCATGATGTGGCATTCCATTTTAGTGCACAAGGAAATGGATTTCCGAGAAGATGCCAACCTGCATTTATGTTTTCAACTGTATATGAAAGGTTTGATTTGGAAATATCGGAATTATTAAGTGTACCGGAAAAACTTCTTACGAGCGTGGATTGCCATGCAGTAAAGTAACCGGTTCCTGGTACTATTTGTGTTGGATTACCTGCTTTATAATTCTTCCATAAACCTGTTGATTCTTCCCATCCGTAAATATCATCATTTATACCAGGTTCAAAAGCTGATCCTTCAATATTAAATGTGGCTACCGGAGAAGCAAGAAAATGCCATCCGTGTATATCATCACTGAAGGCAACAATATAACGTTCTACATTAATTTCTCCTGTTGAAGTGCCTTCCACTATTAGCGAACCTGTACCGGTAGCATCAGATTTAATCATCAATCCCGAGGTTCCCGCATTGTTGGTTAAATTTCCGGCAACTGTAAGCGAATTGGAAGGATTTATTGTAAGTGCTGCTCCAGATTCAATAATAAGGTTATTTGTATTTGCAGGAGTTCCTGAATTAATTATTGGAAAAGTATTGTTGAGGGGCTGTGAAATTATCTTAACATTATCGGTGTTTTCCGGAATGGAAACACTTTCCCAGTTAGCTGTTTCATTCCATGTTTCATCTGAAACTGCTGTCCAATGATTGTAGGTGCTGCCCAATGTGTAATAACCATCAAGTAATGAAGTCGGAGCAATAGAAAAACTGATTGTTTTATTGTTAATATCAATTGAGGAAGCTTTCATTATCTCAACAGAAGATGACATATCACTATTAGGGGAAAATAGCAAGCCATATTCGCTTAAAGTAATGCCTGGATTATAAGGCAAAATAAATGATAATTCAATAGTTGCAGGTTTAATTCCCGTTGAGGCAATATACCAAATCCGTTTAAGACGGTTGTTATATCCAGATGGTAGATTTATTGTTGTTCCTGATATTGGCTCATTATTGTGTCCGGCAAAAATGTAGCATGAATTTCTTGTAAACAAGCCACACGATATTTCAAGTTGCCCTTTTAATGAAATCGAATGTTGTCCATCAGATTCTTTTCCTACTCCAATCACATCATTAGTAAAACCTAATTGCTCAGAATACATGTCCCAGCCAATAGTAATATTATATTTGGCGGCGAGGGAATTGGCAACAATAATTTGTTCAGCTTCGATTAATGCTTCATTATAAATAATCAATTCGGCAATGTCTCCTGCAAAAAAATGACCATTTACTGATCCGCCAATGTAAGGACTGCAATGACCGATTGATATATCGGCAAAGTTGTTATTGTAATCCAATTGCCCGACAACAGCAATGTAGGCATTCCAACCGGGGATAAGCCCGTTGTTCAAATAGGATCCCATACCTTGTCCGTCATACACCAGCGAATGAATATATGTTTCGTCGTTTGGAACAGAATCATGGGAAGGATTCCAGTTTGCAACCTGGTTGCCACCCACTGCTATTTGTGAAAATGGTTTATTAGCTGAAGTAACAAAATGGGTATTACACGAATTCAGGGTATATGATGTGTATGGAGAATTCCAATTATTTTCATCGTAGTATGGCCTTGAAATAATATCACCCCATCCTGTAGTATGATTTCTTTTTGCAACACCAAAAATGGTAATGTTGTCTGGTTGCATGCTGGCGTTGCCTGCAATTGTTAATTGGTCGTATGCCCCGTCGAAATAAATTGCAGGAAGGCTGTTAATGGCTGAGCCTGAAAATACAGGCATTTGACCATAATCTGAATTTGCGTTGTTAGAATAACCTGATTGATCTTCCCAAAAAGAGACATAATTGTTGATGTCTTTTGTTATGCCCTCATCTGCCTTTAACCAAAGTACCAGTTTATCCTGTGTTGCCCTTTGCCCCACTCCTCCCGGGCCGGTTTGGGAAGATGCTATTACCGGAAACGATAATACGAAAATTATAAAAGTTAACTTTTTGTAAAGGTGTAAATTTTTTGTTTTCATTTTATTGTCAATATAAATCAATAATAAATAATTTATGAAGAAGCAAAATTACGGTGGGGAATATAATTCTACAATAGGCATTAATACTGAAATTTTAGTAGGCATAAATACCGATGGTCAGCAAAATTTGTCCACGGATTGGCTTACTGACAATACGAATTAACATGGATTAATTCAGGGCTTAATTAGGGAGTTTAAAATATGAATTTTTTCAAATCATAGTTATTCAACGTTAATAAAAGGGGGTAAATTAAAATTTGAATGACATACGAAGAATCAAAACCTGAACTTGCTATTTTTTATAATTCCACAATTCCGTTTTTTATCGCATATTTGATAATATCCGCTTTAGATTTGAATTGGAATTTCTCAAAAATGTTTCTAACATGAGAATCAACGGTTCGTTTGCTGATAAAGAGTTTTACTGCAATTTCTTTATGGGTAAATCCTTTAGTAATGTGTTTTATGATGTCGGTTTCGCGCTCTGTCAGTTTTGTTGTTTCTTCATTATTTTTAATATTCCCTGATCTTTGAATATAGCTTTTTAAAACAATTTGTGAAACAGAATTATCAAAATATTCTTCACCTTCGTAAACCGACCTGATAGCATCAATTAGTTTATCTTTTCCAACATTTTTAGGTAGGAAGCCTTTAACACCTACTTCAATTGAATCGAAAATATTTTTCTCTGAAGGTTCGGCAGTAAGAATTATAATTTTTATTTGTGGATATTGGATTTTAAGTTTTTGGGCTATTTCAATCCCCGACATTTCGGGCAAGCTTATGTCAAGCAACAGCACATCCGGTGAATTGGTTTTCAAAATTTCAAAAAGATTGACGCCATCAGTTGCATCACCGTTTACAATAATATCATCGGCTAACATTAGCAATGCTTTAATACCATCTCTTACTATATCGTGGTCATCAACTATAAAAATCCTTATCTTATCCATTACAAGTTGTTGATTATTGACTATTTACTTTTGATTATTGATTATTTATATGGAAAATGCTAACTCATTAATTCTTAAACTCAACTCTTAACTTCTTCCTAAGGTAAAACTAAAAATACTTCCTTTTTCTTCTTCGCTTTCCGCCCATATTTTACCTCCATTTTTTTCGACAAATTCTTTACATAATATTAAACCCAAACCTGTTCCTTTTTCGTTTGGTTTTCCAATAGAAGTAGTATTGACATCAATTCGAAATAATTTATTCAGGTCTTCTTGGCTCATGCCAATCCCTTTGTCTTCAACTGAAACCGTAATAATACGATCTTTTATATCGGCGTTAATTTTTATTTCACCTCCATGATTTGAAAATTTAATGGCGTTTGATATTAAATTTCGGACAACAAGTGAGATCATATCTTCATCAGCAAATATAAAAACATCATTATTGATGTAAGAGATAAGGCGTAGTTCTTTTTTTTTGGCATTTTCGGTGAGTAACGAAAAGTTGGCCGAAACAATATTTTCCAGATTGGTTTTTTTTGGGCTGAACTTTATTCGCCCTGATTGCGACAAGGACCATTGCAAGAGGTTTTCAAGAAGTTCATAAGTGAAGGTAGCAGATTTTTTTATTGTACTTATTATTTCAAATTTCTGATTGTCGGAAAGCTCTTGATAATTAGTATAAAGCAGATCGGAAAGTGAATTAAAGATTGACATCGGGCTTTTAAGATCATGTG
>JAEINX010000176.1 GCA_016342645.1 Bacteroidales bacterium
CAAATGAACGTAGGGGAAACCCAGATGAACGCAGGGGAAACACAAATGAACGCAGGGGAAAGCCAAACGAATGCAGGGGAAAGCCAAACAAATGCAGGGGAAAGCCAAACGAACGCAGGGGAAACCCAGATGAACGCGGGGGAAACCCAAATGAAAGCAGGGGAAACCCATATAAGCGCAGGGGAAAGCCAAATGAACGTGGGGGAATACAAAACGAACATGGGGGAATCCTTAATTAATGAAAGGGAATATAAAAACAACTACCAAAAATATTTCATTCCGGTAGCAAATCAATCCGGAATTATTTCTGGATTAATTATAAATCAGAATAACATCATTTTTTCAAACTAAAATCATAAAACTATGCCAATTAGAAAAAGATCACAAACCGAAAAATTAGAAGAAGCTCGTATTGCACTTGAAAATGCAGAATCCAATCCTGAAATTTCCGAACCCCTGAGCGAAAACGGATATGACGCTGCCAAAATAACCGAAGGAAAAGAAATTTTAAACGAAACCCGCCGCCTATACGAGCAGAAAGAAACCGAAGTCGATGAAACCAAAGAAAGCAAAGCAATCCGCGACAATAAACTTGATATACTGCATAAAATATATAAGAAACATCGGACAAAGGCAAAAGTTATATTCCGTAAAGAGCCCGTAATTCTCAATCAACTCGAAATAGACGGAAGAATCCCAACTAAATATATTAATTACATCGAAATAGTACGCAAATTCTATTCGGTTTTACTCGCCGACGAAAGCCTGCAACAGCGCATGCTAACACTAAAAATCACTCCCGAAGTTTTAAGTCAGGCAAATAGCCAACTATCGGAAGTCGAACAAGCCCAGGCCGACTATATACGCGAAGGCGGCGAAACCCAGCAAGCCACCGAAGCCAAAGACGATGCCTTCGAAACCCTCGACGAATGGATGTACGATTTCAAAGTAGTTGCCCGTATCGCTTTAGCGAACAAACCTCAATTGCTCGAAGTGCTTGGGTTTTTTGTAAGGAGTTAGAGAATATTCACTAAATATAAATTTCATCAATATTCACTAAATTTCTTTCCTGTACATTAAAATTTCTTTCTGCCTGCATACCCAATTATTTTTTTTTCATGCAGTTTGTGTATATTTGCTACAAAATTTGTTATACTTTTTAAAAACATACAATAATGGATTCAAAAAAAACAGTTTTTCTTTCAATTTTATTTTCCTTTTTATCATCGATTTTGTTTGTAAATGCAGGAAATAATTCATTAAATTATGCAATTGGTGATTCTATTCATGCGATTAATTATGAAATTCACCTCGAAAACATTGATTGCTCTGCAAAAACAATAAGTGCTTTCACCAAAGTAAAATTAACTCCTAAAGTTGATAATCTTGATTTTGTCAACCTTCAATTAAAACAATTAACAGTCGATTCTCTTTTTGTCGAAAATGAAAAGATTATGAATTTTTCACATGAAAATACCTTGTTGACAATTCCGTTAATAAATATTATAAATATCGGCGATACGATTGATGTATTAGTTTATTATCAGGGCGAACCATACCATGAAAGTTGGGGAGGTATTCATTTTTCGGGTGAATATATGTTTAATCTTGGGGTCGCAATAAGTGATATTCCGCATAATCTTGGAAAAGCATGGTTTCCCTGCGTTGATGATTTTACCGATCGGGCAACTTATGATGTTTTTGTAACTGTTGAAGATGAAAAAACTGCCGTAGGAGGGGGTGTTTTAATAGAAGAAATTAATAATGGAAATAACACTCACACTTTTCATTGGGCAATTGATAACAATATTCCAACCTATTTGGCCTCGGTTGCAGTAGGTGAATATGCTGCAATTCGCGATACTTTTTATGGAATGAGTGATACAATTCCGATTGACTTTTTTGTCAGGCCTGTTGATTCAACAAAGGTAAACGGTTCGTTTACAAATTTAAAAGACATCCTGGAAATATATGAAAATTATATGGGCCCTTATCCGTGGAAAAGAGTGGGCTATATTGGAACATCAAAAGGAGCAATGGAACATGTTACAAATATTGCTTATCCGAATTTTTGTATCACCGGTAATTCAAGTTACGAATCATTATATGCTCATGAAGTTTCTCACATGTGGGTTGGTGATAATACCACTTGTGCATCAGCCGAGGATATGTGGATAAACGAAGGCTGGGCAGTATTCTTTGAATTATTCTATACAAGAGATTTATACGGAGAAGAAACTTTCAGGGAGTTAATGAGAGATAAGCATACGGAAATTCTTCTAAAAGCACATTTCATAGATCATGGATATTGGGCATTAAATAATGTGCCTCAGGAATATACTTACGGAACCACAGTTTATGATAAAGG
Source organism: Bacteroidales bacterium (assembly GCA_016342645.1). Taxonomy (GTDB): domain Bacteria; phylum Bacteroidota; class Bacteroidia; order Bacteroidales; family JAEINX01; genus JAEINX01. The sequence continues at coordinate 2,369 of JAEINX010000176.1, forward strand.
AGCTACGGTTGTGCAATCACTCAGAGGATATTTGGGTGATGAGCTTTTCTTTAATACCGTAAAAGCATATTTACAGGAGTTTAAATATAAATCGGTTTCATCTTTTGAGATGTGTGATTTCATGTCAACTTATACAGGTATTGATATGAGCGGTTTTTTTGAAGCCTGGGTTTATACCGGAGGAACACCTCATTTTTCAATAGATTCATTTGCAGTCGATCCAAATGGTTCAGGATCGGATTATATTGTTTATGTCAGACAAAAATTCAAAGGAGTTGATTTTCTTGCTAATTCCAATATTGTAGAAATTACTTTTATGGATGAAGATTGGAATATGTTCAGCGACACTATTCATTTTTCGGGAAAAACAGGTTGTTCTGTAATAGAAGGTGTGCCTTTCATTCCGGAAATTGCAATGTTGGATTATTATGAAAAACTTTGCGATGCAACAACCGATATGGCTGAAGTTATAAAAACCAACGAATTGATAAATTTTGAAAATACTTATTTTAAACTTGATGTAGTAAATGTTACAGATTCAGCTTTTGTAAGGATGGAACATAACTGGGCTCCTCCCGATACTTTAAATTACTTTCAACCCGGTTTAACTCTTTCTGATTACAGATATTGGAAAATTGATGGTATTTGGCCTGATGATTTTCAAGCTTCAGGATTATTTCAATATAGTAAAAACGGATATCTTGATAACAATTTAATAACTAATATGGAAGATTCTCTTGTTATTTTATATCGCCCTAATCCCTCGGAAGAATGGTTTGGAATTAATTTTTCAAAACCGGCAAATCCTTATTACGGATACATAACTGTCGAAAATCTTCAGAAAGGTGAATACACTCTTGCAATTTGGGATCATGATTACGTAGGCATTAATGATTATAATACTGAAAATAAAAATTCTTGTAAGATTTCCCCAAATCCTTCAAGTGAAGAATTTATAATAAACTTCGATTTTGATAATGCTTCAGAAATGAGAATTTATAATTCAACCGGAAAATTTGTTGAAAGTATTGGGATTAATAAAAATCAAAAATCAATTAAATATTTGCCGAGAAATCTTTCTCGGGGAGTATATTTTCTTCGTATAATATCTGATGAAAATAAAATTCTAATTAATAAAAAATTGATTATTAAATAATTGATAATTAATGGAAGCAAAAGTTTCAAACACCAAATATTTACTTCCTTTAAAAGAGGCGTTTGAAAAAAATGAAAATCCCGAAAATGCTATTCGAATGAAAGCATATATGAAGGGAAAATTTGAGTACTTTGGTATTAAAGCGCCCGAAAGAAAGGAAATTGTCAAAGAATTTCTGAAAACTTATGGATTACCCGAAACTGATAAAATCAATAATATTGTAAAAGAATCGTGGAATTTTCCCCAACGTGAGTTTCAATATTTTGCAATGAGTTTATCAGAAAAATATATTAAAAAATCAAAAACTGAAATTATTAATTTGTTTGAGTTTATGATTGCCAACAAACAATGGTGGGATACGGTTGATTATATCGCTGCTAATTTAGTGGGTAAACTATTTTTAAAATTTCCGGAAATGATAATTCCCTATACTTCAAAGTGGATGGATTCGGGTGATATATGGTTTAAACGAACGGCAATTTTATTTCAATTAAAATATAAAGAAAATACCGATTTGGATTTATTATTTAATTATATCTCACAATTATACGGCTCAAAAGAATTTTTTATTAATAAAGCCATCGGGTGGATTTTAAGAGAGTACTCAAAAACCGATGCTGAAGCAGTAAAGCTTTTTGTTGCAAATAATTCCGGTTCACTGGCAAACCTTTCTAAAAGAGAAGCTTTAAAAAGAATTAAGCTTTAAGGTTGATTAAAGCTTTTCAAGTTTTTCTTGATCGTGGGTGATGATCTAAAATAGCACTTCTCAAATATTCTCTATCCAGATGAGTGTAAATTTCGGTTGTTGTGATTGATTCGTGGCCGAGCATTTCTTGAACCACACGTAAATCGGCTCCACCGTCAACTAAGTGAGAAGCAAATGAATGCCTGAAAGTATGTGGACTAATCGTTTTTCTAATTCCGGCTTGTTCGACAAGGCCTTTTATTATTAAAAAAATCATTACTCTGCTAAGTTTTGACCCTAATCGATTCAGGAAAAGAATATCCTCGTTTCCTTTTTTTATCAAAATATGATTTCGCGTATTCTCCTTGTAAAGCAAAATATTTTTCAAGGCAATTTTTCCAATCGGTACAAGTCGTTCTTTATCGCCTTTACCTGTTACTTTAATAAAAGATTCTTTAATATATAGATTGGAAATTTTCAGATTAACCAGTTCCGAGACACGCAAACCGCAAGCATAAAGTGTTTCAATTATTGCTTTGTTTCTAATTCCTTCGGGTTTGCTCAGGTCGATGGCAGAAATAATTTTATCAATTTCCGAAATATTTAATGTGTCGGGAAGTTTTCTGCCAATCCGTGGAGATTCAAGCAATTCGCATGGAGAGTTATTAACAATATTTTCTATCAACAAATATTTGTAAAATGCTTTGATCCCTGAAATAATACGCGACTGAGTTGAGATACTTACACCAATTTCGTTAATCCAAAAAATAAAATCCTGCAAATGTTTAAGTTTTATTTTTTCCGGAGACAATTCAATATTTTTTATTTCCATGTATTGAATAAATTTTTCAACATCATGCAAATATGCTTCAATTGAATTATCGGCAAGAGATTTTTCAAGCTGTAAAAATGCTTTAAAACCATTAATATATGTTTTCCATGTCATTAAGCAAGATTTTTTTAAAATCGAAAAAACCTTTTTCCCATTTTAACATAAAGAAAAAGCTTTGCTTACTTGGCTAAAATAATTCTTTTTTGTTTGGATAATCTTAAAAATATTTAATTTTGCAGCCCTATCGAAAAAAAACAATTTTTTCTTAGGATATTAAATTGAAAATAAATAATTTTGCACTCCAAATTTTAAAAGCATAAAAGGACAATGGCAAAAAAGAGTAAAGACCTTAGACATCAAGTTATTCTGGAATGCACAGAGCACAAAAATAGTGGTCTGCCGGGCACATCAAGATATATAACAACTAAGAATAAAAAAAACACTCCGGCAAGATTGGAAATTAAAAAGTTCAATCCGATAATGAAAAAAATGACAATTCATAAAGAAATTAAATAATTAAAAAATGGCAAAGAAGGTAGTTGCAACATTACAAACAAAGGGAAAAGATTTTGCAAAAGTTATCAGAATGGCAAAGTCTTCCAAAACCGGTGCCTATACATTTGTTGAAAAGGTAGTCGCTAACGATCAG
>JAEINX010000177.1 GCA_016342645.1 Bacteroidales bacterium
GAACGAACCGAACAACTGGAACATTCCAATCGTGAACTTCGCGACTTTGCACAAATCGTTTCACATGACCTAAAAGCACCGCTAAGAGCTATAAGCCAGTTGAGTTATTGGATATCTCAAGACTATGCGGATAATATTGATGAAGACGGGCAAAAAAAACTATCAATGCTTTTAGGAAGAGTGAAACGAATGGATAATCTGATTGACGGCATTTTGCAATATTCTCGTGCAGGTAAACAAAGGGAAAAAGAAACTACTATAAACCTACATGCTTTGGTTGAAGAAACAATTAAGTTGATCAATCCTCCCGACAATATTGAAATTATTATTGAAAATCAATTGCCTGAATACATCGGCGATCCTACCCGCTTAGGACAATTATTTCAAAACCTGATTGATAATGCCATAAAATTTATGGATAAACCGGAGGGTTTGATAAAAATAGGCTGTCATAAGGATTCTGAATTCTGGCAATTCTATGTCTCAGACAATGGTTGCGGCATTGAGGAAAAATATTTTGACCAAATTTTTAAAATCTTTCAAAGGTTGGTTTCAAGAGACGATCAAGAAGGTGCAGGCATTGGCCTTAGTCTCGTTAAAAGGATAGTGCAGATTCACGGAGGTGATATTTGGTTAAAATCAAAACCCGGTGAGGGAACAAGTTTTTACTTTACTTTGCCGGTTAGAGAAGGGAAATATGGGGAATAAGGGAAATTGGGAAATAATGGAGATAAGGAAATAAAGGAAATAGAGGAAATAATGGAATAATGGAAATAAAGGAAATAAGGGGAATAAGGGAAATTGGGAAATAATGGAAATATGGGAATAAAAGAAAATAAAGAAAGCAGGTAGAAAACATCTCTATACCTCCACCTCTATACCTTTATACCCATATACCTTTATACCCTTATACCTTTATACCTTATTGAACAGGAAATGATAATAAACAAATAAGATATAAATCATGAATGCAAAAATTAAAATTCTATTGGTTGAAGATGATCAAGTCGATGTAATGACAATAAAAAGAGCTTTTAAAGATATCAACATAACAAATCCTATCTTTGTATGTGAAAACGGGCTTGAGGCATTGGATTATCTGCACGATAAGCAAAAAGAATTGCCGGGCATCATTCTTCTTGATTTAAATATGCCAAAAATGAATGGCATTGAATTTCTTCAGGAGATAAAGGACGATAAACAATTAAAGTCTATTCCGGTGGTTGTTTTAACTACATCCAAAGAAGAACAGGACAAAGTGGAAAGTTTTAATTTGGGCGTTGCCGGATACATGATAAAACCGGTCGATTATCTGCAATTTGTAGAAATTATCCGAACTATCCATCTTTATTGGACACTAAGCGAACTGCCGGGAGAAGATTAATTTTAAATGAGGTATTTAGAAAATAACCCCAATTTCTAATTTCCATATATGGATTTAGTTAAACATTAAAAATAATAAAAAATGACCAATAAAATAAATCATCTATTAATAGTTGAAGACGACAGAGTTGACCAAATGGCATTTGAACGTTATGCGAGGACATACGAATTCCCGTTTACCTATCAATTAGTTGGCTCGGTTATGGATGCAAAAGAAGTACTTAAAAACCAAACTTTTGATGCTATTGTTACCGATTTCTATTTAGGTGACGGAACTGCTTTTGAAATCCTTGAGTTAAAAAAAGATATCCCAATCGTTATTGTTACCGGTACAGGTACCGAAGAAATTGCTGTTAAAGCTCTTAAACAAGGAGCTTATGATTATATTATCAAAGATGTTGAAGGCTATTATTTAAAGATGCTTACAGTTACGGTGCAGAACGCCCTTCTACGATTCAAAGCCGAGAAAGAACTTAAGGAATACCATGCTAATTTAGAGCAGCTTGTGAAAGACCGTACTATAGAATTGCACAAGGAAATTGAAGTACGCAAACAAGCTGAGGAGACAATTCGGGAAAGTGAAATCCGATATCGAACCTTGTTTGAAACAGCCGGTGACGCCATTTTCATGATGAAAGAAAATAAGTTTATTGCCTGCAATAATGCAACAATTAAAATGTTTGGTTGTATAGATAAGAACGATATCCTTGATCACTCACCTTGGGACTTTTCTCCAATTTACCAGCCGGATGGGCAAGATTCAAAGCAGAAGGCAATGTCCTTAATTAATGCTGCTATCAGCAGCAAAACCCGACAATTTTACTGGCAACATATAAAAAAAGATGGTACAAGCTTTGATGCTGAAGTATCATTAAATAAACTAAGCCTCAATGAAAATAAATTTGTTCAAGCTATTGTAAGAGACATCACTAAAAACAAAAAATTGGAGAATAAACTAAAAGATTCAGTAATTAAATACCGGACTCTTTTCGAAAACTCCAGCGAATTTCTTTTTACCCTTGACTTAAAAGGCAATTTCACCGATGTAAACAAATCAGCAGAAATCTTAACAGGACATACAAAATCTGAACTTTTGAATATGAACTTTAAAGATTATACTTTAAAGACAGAACATAAAAAACTTTTGCTTGTTTTCAATAATATTTATAAAACGGGGATTCCATATAAAGATCTTTTTATTGAGGCAAGAATTAAAGACAATTTAAAAAAATTCTTTGAAATAAGCCTCAGCCTTTTGCGGAAAGGTGATCAAATTATTGGTTTCCAGGGAAGTTCAAAGGATATTACTGAACGTAAACTTGCGGAGGAAAAACTAATAGAAAGCGAAAAGTATTTCAGAGCATTGATAGAAAATTCAAACGATGTGATTTCGATTTTGGATGAAAAAGGAAATATTATTTATGAAAGTCCATCTCATAAAAGAGTTTTGGGATATAACACCGGAGATTTGATCGGAAAAAATGCTTTTGAATTTGTACATTCTGATGACCGTGAGCGTATATCACTGGAATTTACAGAACTGTTAAATAAACCCGACGAAATTAAACCGGTGCATTTTCGATTTCTCCATAAGGACGGAACTTGGCGATTCCTTGAAGGTTCTGGTCAAAATTTAATAAAAGCTCCTGAAGTTAAGGGTATAGTTATAAATTATAGGGATGTTACCGAACGAAAACGAAATGAAAAAGAGTTACAAAAACTAAATCATGCTATTGAACAAAGCCCTGTATGTGTAATGATTACTGATATTGAAGGCAATATAGAGTATGCTAATCAACAATTTAGCAAACTAACCGGATATTCGGTAAAAGAATCAATTGGAAAAAACCCAAGGTTTTTAAATGCGGGTACACTACCAAAAGAACACTATAAGGAATTATGGGAAACCATTAATACAGGAAAAATATGGGAAGGAGAATTCCATAACAAAATGGCTAACGGTGAACTTTTTTGGGAAAATGCAATTATCTCTCCCGTAAAAAATAATGCAGGCCAAATAACCAACTTTGTCGCTGTAAAAGAAAATATTACAGAAAAGAAAAAAATGTGGAATGATTTGGTTAAAGCCAAAGAAAAAGCCGAAGAAAGCGATCGCCTGAAAACAGCCTTTTTGCACAATATTAGTCATGAAATACGGACACCCATGAATGGTATTCTTGGTTTCACTACTCTATTATTAGAGCCCGGACTTACAGGTGAGGAACAAAATGAGTATATTGAGGTAATTAAAAAAAGTGGCGACCGAATGTTAAACACCGTAAACAACTTGATGGATATTTCGATGATAGAATCTAACCAGGTAAAAATCTCCATGTCAGACACCGATGTAAATGAACAAATCAATAACCTTTTTACATTTTTCAAACCTGAAGTTGAAATAAAAGGAATTCAACTTTTCATTAAGCTTAACTTACCTTCGCAAAAGGCAATTATTAAAACAGACAAAGAAAAATTAAATTCTATTCTGACAAACCTTCTTAAAAATGCAATAAAATATACTTTTGACGGCAAAATTGAATTTGGCTATATCTTACAAGCTGAAGGAGAAAATACTGAACTGGAATTTTTCGTAAAAGATACAGGTATAGGAATTCCTAAAGACAGACAACAAGCAATCTTTAAACGATTTGTACAGGCTGACATTGAAGATAAAAGTGCTCTTGAAGGTACAGGCCTTGGTTTGTCAATTTCAAAATCCTATGTCGAAATGCTTGGTGGTAAAATCCGTGTCGAAAGCCAGGAAGGTAAAGGGACACAATTTTATTTCACTATCCCTTACAACGCTAAACAGGAAGATATAACTATAGCGGAAGATAAAAATACACCGCAAAATATTGAAAACCAAATTTCAGGGCTTAAAATATTAATTGCCGAAGATGTTGAATCAGCAGATATGTTCCTAACTGTTGTATTAAAAAAAATTAGCAAAGAAATTTTACATGCAAAAACAGGAATTGAAGTTATTGATACTTGCCGTAAAAATCCTGACATTGATCTGATTCTGATGGATATTAAAATGCCTGAAATGAATGGCTATGAAGCTACAAAAAAAATCCGTGAATCCAATAAAGACGTAGTAATTATTGCCCAGACAGCTTATGCCCTTTATGGTGATAATGAAAAAGCAATTGAATCAGGATGCAATGATTACATCTCGAAACCGATTAATAGGAATGAACTTTTGGATATGGTTAAGAAGTTATTTTCTATGTAGTATTTTCACGAAAACTCAATTTTTCAAAATTTAAAAATAACTACCTATTTTTGAGTTTAAGTGAAAAGATATTAATTTAGCCATTTAATAAATTAAAAAATGCAACTAATTTTGATAATTCGTTGTCATAAATACATGGTAACAAATCAACAAATAATTAATTATAAACAAACAATTTAATGATGAAAAACAAACAATTTGTTTCAAAAATAACAAGTATTGGATTAATGCTTGTTATGATGTTCTTCGTGGCAAATATTGCCACTGCAGATAAAATTACTTACAAAGACAATTGGGGTAAACAAGGGATTACTGTTGAAAAACAGAGTACCTCAAGTATTGAGCTAAACTATTCCATAACGGAATTCTTTTTAGAATCAGCTTCAATTAACGGTGAGTCAATGAATATTGTTCTATTACCGGGCCATTTTTTACCCAACGATGAAGGATATCCTGATTTACCCGGAAACGGTAGATATATTGCTGTCCCTCAAGGTGCCATTCCAATTATGAATATTGTTTCTATGGATATTGAAACTATTCAAAATGTTGACCTTGCACCGGCTCCTCGTATTCCGTTAGATACCGACAAAGGGCCACTACATTATGAAAAAAATGCAAAAATCTTTTCAAAAGATGCATTTTATCCTGCCGAGCCTTTTAAATTATCCGAATTAACTCAAATTCGTGGAGTTGATGCTGTTATGCTTGGTATGACACCATTCCAATATAATCCTGTGACAAAAGAATTGAAAGTTTATACTAACGTAAAAATTGAAATTACTTTTGAAGGTGGCAACGGACACATTGGAGAAGACAGATTAAGAAGCCGTTGGTGGGAACCGATTCATCAGGACATTTTTCTGAACAGTCAATCTTTACCAAAAGTAAATTTTTCAAATCATTATACTGACGATGAAGACTATGAATACATTATCATTACTCCAAACGGAAGCGATTTTGTTGAGTGGGCTAATATTATTAAGGATTTCAGAACAAAACAAGGTATAAAAACAAATGTCGTAACCCTTGCCGAGATTGGTGGAAATAATGCCAATGCAAT
>JAEINX010000178.1 GCA_016342645.1 Bacteroidales bacterium
TTAGAGCTATTCCATAAATTGTCGGAAACATTAATGACATAAATGCTGAAGTAACAACAAGGCAAATAAGTCCGGTGTACCCTACAATGAATATTGTTCCAATTGAGGTTATCATTCCACCCAAAGCAAATAAAAACAATAACTTTCCGGGGCTAAAATACTTCATTAGGAATGTGCTTATAAAACGACTTAAAATAAAAATTCCCATCGCAATCATATTATAAAACTGTGCTTTTTCGTAAGGAATTCCAATATTTTTTGCATATTGAATTATAAAAGTCCAACACATTATTTGAGCAGCAACGTAAAACACTTGAGCAATAACTCCCTCAATGTATCTTCTGTTTCTAATTAAGGAATTAACACTTTCAATAAAGCTCATTTCTCTTCCATGTTCCTTAAATTTAGGCATTTTATAAAAAACAATTATTACAAATATTGCAATTACAACTAAACCTAATACAATATAAGGATCGCGTATAATCATTAAATCATGGGCTTTGATATTCATTTTTTCGATTTCAGGCAAGCTTGAAAAATTATCCTTTGCTTCTATTTTTCCTAAAATAAATTCTTTTGCTATCAGCATTCCGGTTATTGAGCCTAAAGGATTAAATGATTGTGCAAAGTTTAGCCTGCGTGTTGCAGTTTCCTTGCTACCCATAGATAATATATAAGGATTGGCTGTAGTTTCCAAAAATGCAAGTCCGAAAGTAAGAATATATAAGGAAACCAAGAAAAACCCAAATATACCATAACTTGCTGCCGGATAAAACATCAATGCACCGGTAGCATACAAAGCCAGCCCAATAAGTATAGCTGTTTTATAGGAATATTTTTTAATAAATAAGGCTGCCGGTAAAGCCATAGTAAAATAACCGCCATAAAATGCCAATTGAACAAAGGCAGCTTTACTTGAAGATATTTCCATTACTCTTCCAAAGGTAGCAACAAGCGGATTAGTTATATCATTGGCAAAACCCCACAAGGCAAACAAGCTTGTTATCAACACAAAAGGAACAATAACTTGTTTGGATACAACTGCATTTTTTGTATAGTTCATTTTATATGCTTCTTTGATTTCATTCAAATAAAGATAGAAATTTTAATAACAAATTTTTTAAACCAAAAAAGAATTTCATTTTTTTAAATTATTAAATTAATGTCTTTTTAATTTCATTTTAGTTTCGTTTTCGCCACCATTTAAAATATAAAGTAAGGGTAATGGCCGATCAATTCCTTCTCTACCATATTCCATTTCTTTCCAAGGTGTTGCAGAGATTACATTTACCAAATCCATCCAAAATTGAAGCCTTGCAACCGGAAGATTCCAAGTCATGTGAAAATGATTTGCAGGAGCATAATGTTTATATTCATGCATTGTGGCATGTTTTGGAGTAATAAAAGTATGAGGCCAACCAATATCTGACAATTTCATAACTGCATCGGCAAGGTCTTTGGGAAGTTCAACAGTTTGAGCCTCATCCCAAATAAGTGAAAACATTCCTGTTAGAGAAGAAAAAGCCAGCCGAGCCGCTATTCCGTTAATATCACCCGGTGATTTGAAATGAACAGAATTACCTCCTCCCGGGAAATATTCCATATTTACCTGAGGAAAAGAAATATTCTTCATTATCTCTTCCTCAGAAGTTCCCGGTACGGCAGCCCAATTGAATGATGCTGAACCGGAATTATCTCCATCAACAAAGCCTCGTTTAAACCATATCGAATTTTTATTAATCTCAATATTTAATTTTTTAGAAATTTCAACAATATCCTGATTCTCCCAAACTTTTCTGAAATCCATAAATAATGGAGGATTTCCTCCCGAAAGATAAGTCATAAAAACCTGTGTTAATAAACCTTGAACATCAGCTTCTGTAGCAAATGGCATTATAGGTTTTGGCCCGTTATGATCGAAAGTTGAATTAAACAAAGATTCCATTATGTCGGCAACCGGAAGCGGAATCCCACGTAAATCAGAGCCCCACTCAAGCTGGCTCATAAAACCACCGCCAATTGCATCAAGATCTTTTAAAATATCCCTGACTATAAGATATAAGGCCAGACTTTGATTAAATTTCATATCTTCATCCTCATTTTTAATATCAATTCTATCTTTTGCATAGCTATCAATCCAATCTCTTAAGCGTTTAAGTTCTTCTTCATCAAAAGCTTTTTTATTAATCATATCAGCGAGTAGTTTCATGTCGAGACGAGTGATCTCAATTCCGAATGTATTTCTGGTTTCAATAATATGAGCTAGGGCGGTTTCCATTCCCATTGAATCGTGGCCAAATACTACAATTCTTTTACCTTTTAATGCTTTAAAAGTAACAGCCGAATAAGCCCAATCAATTAAATTATCAATTGTTGATTGTTGAATTTCAGGCATAATTCCTTCGTCATCCCATTTCCCGACATTGATGTGCATTAACCTTCCCGATTGAGCAACAGCTCCTGAAACAGCATGCGTAAAAACAACACCCGGCTTCGGAGCTGAATTACCACACGTAAAATTCAATGGAGTATCCTTTGGAAAATGGGCAAGTAAGGACAATAAGGTAGGTTGGGGAAAAGCCCAAGTATCGGGAACGCAAACAAGGATATTTACTCCATTTTCTAAAAATTGTTTCGCAACAATATCAACTTGTTTTTCACCATCAACTAAAATATCGGAATAAAAAACACGCACCTTTTCACCTGATGGAAGTGCAATTTTTCCGGCAATTTTGTCTGCAACCAGCTTGATGATATTCTGGCATCTTTGCCTTGATTCATTGTCGATGCGTGGATCGCTTGTGGCAAAAAAACCAATAACAGCTTGTCCTGCCTGCTTGTTCACTTGATTTGAAATTCTAAATGCTTTCATAAAAAAAAATTAAAGTCTTTATTATATTTTATTTCTTTTAATTACAATTATTAACAACTTAGATCAAAAAATCATCCTCAATTCCATTTTTCATTTTGCTAAATTGGTTTAGCTTTTTTTAAAAAAAATATTAACAACAAGATTCTCTGATAATAAATTCTGTTGGTAACACAATTTGTGTTTTTTCTGTTTTTACATTTTTTTGTTTAATTTCATTAATTAAAATCTTAACCGCCTCACTACTCATCATATCTATTGGTTGTGCTATTGCAGTTATTGGCGGATAGAAAATTTGGTAAGCGTCTGCGTCGTCGAAACTAATCACTGCAACATCCTGAGGAATTCTTAGTTTCAAATCATTAATACTTTTAATTGCTGCCATTCCAACCCTTAAAGTTGCAAAAAATAAAGCTCTCAAATTATTTTGTGTAAGCAATAATTCTTTAACAGCTTCACCAACACTCTCATTAAAATTTTTATAATCTACTTCTCTAATATAGCTTCCATATCCTCTCACACCGAAATTTTTCATTGCATCCTTGTATCCCAGTAAACGTTCTTTCATATTCGAGAGACCTGAAGAAACAGTAATAAATCCTGTTTTTTTATATCCCTTTTCAAGCATAAATTTAACTGCGTAATAAGTTGAATTATAATTATCTACAACAACAGAATTAGTTTTTATCGGCGGCAAACAACGGTCGATTAACACGAAAGGAATATTATTCTTTTTCAGTTTTAGGATATACTCCTTTGATTTTATAGTCGGGGAAATTATAAATCCGTCAACTTGCCTGTCGATCAATACATTTAATAATTCGCCTAATTTATCGGGGTTTTCATCCGAGCTTGAAAAAATAACCTTAAAACCAAACTTATCAGCTTCATCTTCTACCGCTCTTCCCATACGTGCAAAAAACGGATTAGAAATATCGGCTACAATCAGAGCAATAGTCTCGGAACGGCCTAATCTTAGGCTTCGTGCTATTTGATTAGGCTGGTAATTAAGCTCTTTTGCAAGCTTTAACACCTTTTCACTAATCTCATCCCCTATTCGGTTTTGTTTTGCTTTTCCGTTAAGTACGAGGGAAACTAATGATTTGGAAACCCCAAGTTTATTTGCAATATCATTTAAAGATGTTTTTTTCATAATTTGAACTCACATGAGAGTTCAAATCTAAAACATAAATTTAAAATGAGCAAATAAAATTTGATAAATTTCTAATCAATTTATTTTATAGCCACTTTATCTGTATTTTATACTGCAAAAACCCTTTAGCTCAAAAATATTCTTAGTGAATCTTTGTGTCTTCGTGCCTTTGTGGCTAAAAATGCCTTTTCGAAGTGGAATCAATGCTAAATTTATGTAACAATAGCAATAATTCCTACAATCACTCCTATCAAAACATATATACCCAGCATAAGAGCTGTTAATACTCCAATAATTGAATAATGAGTTTCAAACCTGAGATATGAGTGATTTTTTAAAACCGTAATGAAAGACAACTTAACCCACCATCCAGTTTCCTGAATTCGGAAACATCAAGTTCAATAGTTTTATAACCTGCCCTTTTGATTATTTCTTTTGAAACGGGATAATTTTTAGGAATTAACACAAAGCCATTTATCCAAACGCAGTTTGCAGCGTAAGCTTCAGTTTCGGGAATTTCAAGGATTTTAAATTTTTTGAATTCGGGTATGCTAAGGAATTCACCGCAAGCAATTAGATTATTATCTTCAATGTACGAAAGGCCTGTTTTCAGATGCAGTACTTTTCTAAGAATAATTGTAGAGGCACTCATACCGTATTTCTTAAGAATTGAGATCATTTGCTCTGCCCCAATTTTATTCGTTCTCTCAGATAAACCGATACAGAAATGCTTACCGACCATCATAACATCACCGGCTTCAAGCGTTCCCGGGCTTTCAATCTTTTCGACATTGGGATAAAATTGACCAAGAATATCCTTTATTCCAAGTATTTCACCTTTGCGTGAAGCAGCACCGGGATTTGTAATAATACAACAATGTGGAGTTAACAAAGCAATATCCTCAATAAAACATGAATCGGGAAAATTTTCATCAGCTTCGAGAATAGTGATTTCAAGCCCGCATTTTTTCAAAGCTAAAATATAATCCCTGTGCTGGGCTAAGGCTTTTTCATAATCAGGAATTTCAGCTCCGGTAGTTGAAATCCCCTTCACTATATTTTTGCAAGGTTTTTTAACAATTGCCCGTGTAAACATTCTATTTGAATTAAATATTTTCGGTAAAGATAGCGTAATTCAAAAAAAATCAAAAATCTTCATTTAGTTCACCATCAAGTTTAATCTGATTTTTATTGAACATTGCTTTTAAGGTATCAGGTTTTGAATGCTGTCCGACAAGACTATTGGCTAATAACAAAATAAGAATAAAAATAAAAAACTGTTTCATTTATTAATTATATTATTTGTAGAGTAGAGCCTGATAGCCTGCTAAAATTCATATTTCTTTTTTTTTTCCAAAGATAACAAAATTAGATCAAACTATCAGTACCCCCTTCATCAAACCGTGCATGAAGTATTCCCTCACACGGCTTACCGATAGAGTTCTTCATTGAGCTTTCGCAAGGGTTTTCAAACGAGCATACTTTTCCAAGT
>JAEINX010000179.1 GCA_016342645.1 Bacteroidales bacterium
AAAAATCGGCTTTTGATAAGGCGGCTATGTTTGCATCACAGTTTTTCCAGGTTTTTAACTTTGGTGTTCTCAGGGGTATTTTCAATGAAACCGAACGTCCGTATTACAAACTTGATGTAAACGATGGCAATACGCCGGTTATTAATACCGATTCGGAGCTTTTGTTATGGGGACAAAACCTTATCGTCGGTGAAGCGGCACGTATAGCCGCAGAAGGAACACCTATGAGTATGCCTTCGGCTGCCGAATTTGAAATAGAATTCAATAAATTCAAGGATTTGCAGATTGCTCAGTCGCAATTAAAAGACCAATACGATAAAGAACAGGAAGATGTGGCTGCTTTATTGGATGATGCAGATTTGCTTGTGAAAGATATCTGGGACGAAGTGGAATTTCATTTCCGTCATGATGAGGCTGCCTCGAAACGCCGCAAATGCCGTGAATATGGTGTGGTTTATGTTAATGATAAGAATGAGGTTATTGTTGATCCGGTGGAGCCGGTTGAATGAATGAGAGAATGGGAGAATGGGAGAATGAGGGAATGAGAGAATGAGTAAATGATAGAATGAAGGAATGAGTTCTTCCGAAAGGATGCCATCCCGTTGAAACCAAAACCTCTTTATCCTTGAATATTTAATGTTGTGTGTTGAATGTTTGATTAAATGCAAAAACTTGAGAAAAACATTCAACACTCAATAAACAATAAACAATAAACAAGGATAAAACAGAAAATATTAAAATTAGGTTATTGTAAGGAGAGAGGGATGGCATCCCTCATGAGCTTAGCCGCATGATTATTAATAGCTTTTTTCTTCCGAAGGGATGCCATCCCTTTTTCCTGTCAATGATAAAACAGAAAATGTTAAAATAAGGTTAATTGCCGCTTGGATTTGTGTTTTCTACTAAGTTTGATAAGGTTTCCAAACCTTATTTTTAAACACAAAAGTTTTAGGAATTTATTTTGATGTTTATAAGACAAAAACAACATACCACACTTATTCCTTTAAGCAACGAACACTTTTCCCTTTGCTTTTGTTCTCCATCCCACGGAATACATCACTCTGGTTATACCATAGCATTCTGGATTGGGCATGATTACTATTGCTCTCACTTGACGACCAAAACAAGGCACTGATAGTAAGAATTGAAAAGCTACCATCTGTGTCACGGTAACCACTTGGTAGAGCTTCAAAACCATAGATCCCGGAACCATTGCCACCGGAATTCCAACCACTTGTTGATTTTATATTTAATCCGACATCAAAACCACGCCATCCCGTATTATTCCAAATCGGGTCACCAACAGGATATTGGCTGTCAACTGTGCCTTCCAGTATTTTCCATTCATCATCTGTCGGTAAATGCCAGCCGCTTGGGCAAATACCTTGCAATTCCGGTGTAGTGGTATATTCCATCATTTCGTTCCATTGGTATAATCCACCATATTCAATACAATTTGCAGGGTCATTGTCATAGCAATACTTTTCAATAACATTATTGTCAGTCATTTCTTCAGTACCAATTATCATTTCTCCAATATTCAGATTTTCGGCTAACCAGCATTGGTTGTCAATTAACACGGTATTGAAGATTTGTTCATCACGCATATCTGTTATTGGATCACCACAAGACCAAGGTATTCCTTCTGTTGAGAAACTCCATACAGGCCCTTCGGTAATATTACAGTGATCGTCATGAGCGATAATTTTCCAAAAATATTCTGTGTAATAGTCTAAAATTCCCGGATCATAAGTGGTTTCTGTTTGCCCTGATACAAGCAGAGCCGGTATAGTTTCAGTACCAAAATAAATATCATAAGTCAATGGATCGCCATCGGGATCAGTACATGTCCAAGAAAGGTCAACTTCTATTGATTGATTTTCTGATTCATCCATCGGATTAGGAGAAGAAGGTTGGTCAGGGGCTTGGTTTACAGGCATAAAATCAACTGTTAAACACCGAACACTAAAACCATAACTCCATGGATAAAAACCGCGATACACATCATCATGATTGAAAAATAATTCCCTGTACAGTCCAGTATAAGAATAATATTCACTTGAAGCCCAAAAGAAAGTGAGGTTTCCAATATCAGTGAAATTTCCATTTGTACTACGATAACCGCAGGCAAGTGCTATAAATCCAAACTCATCTATTCTGTTGTCGTCAGAATTCCAACCACTTGTTGATTTTAAATTTAATCCGGCATCATAGCCCCGCCAGTCCATATTATCCCAAATTGGGTCTCCAACAGGATATTGACTATCAACAGTACCTTCCAGTATTTTCCATTCATCATCTGTTGGTAAATGCCAGCCGCTTGGGCAAATTCCTTGCACACCTTGCGTTGTAGTGTATTGCATAATTTCGTTCCATTGGTATAATCCACCGTATTCATCGCAATTTGCCGGATCGTTATCGTAGCAATATTTTTCAATGACATTATTGTCAGTCATTTCTTCATTACCGTTTATCATTTCTCCAATATTCAGGTTTTCGGCTAACCAGCATTGGTCGCCAATTTGTACGGAGTTGTAGGTTTGTCCGTCTCGTAAATCAATAAAGGGATCACCGCAAGTAAATGATTGAGAAGCGGGATAAATTAAAATATCGTCTGCATTCATTTTAACAAGATAACCTTCGCCGGGTTGCATTAAGCCAATACTATTTACCCAATTCGGACCAATTTTTCTTAACATTAGTCCGGCAGTATTTCTAACAAATTCAAGATTATCCAAAATATCCTGAAAAATATCCACGGTATTCAAAGCCTCATCAGGTAAATATCCTATTATTTGATAGCCTGTTGAGAGTTCAAGAGGTGTTTGAGGATCAATTACATCTCCCGTAATTATTAAATTATCAGCTGTACTCATTTTAAATAAATAACCTTCGGTGTTAACCCAATCGCCAATACTATTAACCCATATAGGCCCGATTTTTCTTAACATTAACCCGGCTGAATTTCTAACGAATTCAAGATTAGCAAGATTATTCTGCAAAATATCCTGCATGTCAGGATTCTCAGCCATAATTCGGGAGGAAATAAAGCTATAGCCTTCCGAAAGTTCAATTTGCTGTTCATTGCTTTCGGAATAAAAACATATTTCTGCCATACTATACTGTCCATCACCTTCCGGAAAAATATTTTCAGTCCAGGCTCCACCATAGGGATCAAAATATTCGGCTGTAAATACTGATCCTTCAAATCCTTCACTTGCATCCCAACACTTATAGAATACAGGATTTCCCGGAGTATATCCATTTGCCGGTGGTGGAAGAGCCCCAGGACCACAAGCTGTTAAAGCATTATCAAACACGTTCTCAGGTGAACATACCTGAGTTAAGTAAAATACTCCAACAATTACATCTCCATCAAATATGGCCATTTCGTCGCCTGCTTCCAAATCAATACCGTCTAAGGTAATTCCCTGAAAATATATTTGCCAAATTAAACCTGTCCCGCCTCCTTCAAAAGGAAAATGCTGTGCATTTACATTTGTTGATAATAAACTAAAAAGTACGAAGCAAAATACGATTAAGTAATTTTTGTGAAGTGTTTTCATGAGTGTAATCTTTATGTAGTCATTCAATAGTTTTTAACATTGGGACATTATAATTAATAAGTTACTTTCTTATTATCAAATTCTTATGCTAAAGTTGAACAAAGTTAGGTAAAATTCGGTTAATAAGAAAAAAAGATTTGTTTTTTTCTTTTTGATAATAAATATAAAAGGCAGAAATTCAGAAAATGATTTGAGTGCGTAACAAATAATGGGGATTACATTATATTTTTTATATCTTTACTTGCGTCCAAACAGAATATCGAACAACGATTAACGATTTTAGAAGCAATTGAAAATCCAAAAAAATTCCCGGATCGGACGAAAGGAAGGATTAGGGTCTAAGCCCCCATTTTTACAAACCTTGTAAGTTAATTACCATGTTCACAGTCTTATTTCACTCCGGGGGCTTAGGCCCTTTTTATTTCACCTACGACCACAGGGGAGTCCGCATGGATACCTTTATTCCCCTTATTTCCTTTTCACAAAGGAATATTCCAATTCTTCTTAAGTGAATTAGTTTTGAGAAAAATTATGACGGATAATTTTTTAATTCTACCCCATTCTTTAAAATTTCCGACACAACTGGGTCGGAAGTTTGAAAATCAGATAAACTATATGGATGTGGCTCAATCATCAAATCATCATCGGTTCGCATTTTCATTAATTCTATTTGCATATCTATAATATCATCAATCGATGTGAAAATAATTGCTAAATCTATGTCACTATCTGCGTGATTAGTCCCTTTTGCATAAGAACCGAAAAGAATCACATTCTCAATCCGGTATTTACGACTAATTGAATCAGTATATCTTATTGCAATTTTTATAGCTTCACTTTTATCCATTGGTTAATTTCCTTTATTCCCATATACCCTTATACCCTATTAAAATTTTACAACGGAATATTCCCATGTTTCTTAGGGGGATTGGTTTTGCTTTTGTTTTGAGTCATTTCAAGTGCCTGAATAATTTTCTTTCTTGTTTGTTTCGGGTAAATTATTTCATCAATATATCCGAGTTCGGCAGCTTTATAAGGACTGGCAAAAGTATTTCGATAATCATCAATAGCTTTTTGCCTTTCTTCAATATCAAGATTATCTTTCTTATAAATAATATTTACAGCACCTTCAGGTCCCATCACAGCAATTTCGGATGTTGGATAAGCATAATTAACATCGGCTCCAATATGTTTGCTCGACATTACATCATAAGCACCACCGTAAGCTTTTCTGGTAATAATTGTGATTTTAGGTACGGTTGCTTCGCAAAAAGCAAATAGAAGTTTAGCTCCATGTTTAATAATTCCACCAAACTCTTGGGTTGTTCCGGGTAAGAATCCGGGGACATCCTCAAATGTTATCAGTGGAATATTAAAAGCATCGCAAAAGCGAACAAACCTTGCTCCTTTTATTGAAGAATTAATATCTAAAACACCTGCAAGATTAGCCGGTTGATTTGCAACAATACCAATCGAACGTCCTGCCATACGGGCAAAACCAATTATTATATTTTGTGCGTAATAGGGCATTATTTCAAAGAAATTATTTTCATCGACAACAGTCTCAATAATTTCTTTCATATCATAGGGTTTATTGGGATCAGTCGGTACTATTGTTTCAAGTTTTTGATCTTCACGGTTTATGTCGTCATTACAAATTTTAACCGGAGGATCTTCCATATTATTTGATGGAATAAAACTAAATAGTTCACGAAGCATCATCATTGCCTGCTCGTCTTCGTCAGCAATCAGGTGAGCAACCCCGCTTTTTGAATTATGCGTCATAGCTCCTCCAAGTTCTTCTTTAGTAACTTCCTCATGGGTAACCGATTTGATTACGTCTGGCCC
>JAEINX010000180.1 GCA_016342645.1 Bacteroidales bacterium
AGCCATATCGACAGAAAGAGGTTAATTGAGGTATTGGAAGAATCAGCGGATAAAGACCGTCACAGACTCCAAAAAGACTACAAAATCACTATTTAGCTTAATGGATTCAATTAGGGAGAGTAGATGGATGGAGATTTAATATTCCTGTCAAATAATATTTCCTCTCTGACCATCCAAATTTTCTTATTTTTCACCTAATTATTTTTTCTAACAGAATGAATTAAAATGCTATATTAGCAACATGCATAAACTAATAAAAAATTTAAAATCAGAGTGAGTTTTGGGCAAATTATGGGCAAATAAAATAACATTATTTCAAAACCAAGTCTAACTACTTGATTTGTAGTGGAGCATAACGGAATCGAACCGATGACCTCTTGACTGCCAGTCAAACGCTCTAGCCAACTGAGCTAATGCCCCAATTCTGCACGCTTAAAAATTAATTCAAGCGTGCAAATATAAAAAAAATAGAAATTGGTAATAGAATTTAGTAAATATTTTATTGTAGCGTAGTTTCTAGCGATTTGGAAGTCCAACGGTTCTATTCAAAATAGGATAAGCCTATCTTTATGATAGAATAAATTTTAATCGTTTAAAGACATTTATAAACCAATATGGATTTGCAGTGAATAATAATTCTTGAGTTTGACACCTAAATCGTCTATTGTTCTATCCGTCAACAATATGTAAAATAGCATTTCGCACTACACTTTTTGCAGAGTAAGTGGTTATCAGATTTGTATGTAGCTACTATTGTCAGTCGAATCATTGAATATATTGTTAATCATCCACTTATCATTGGAGCATGAAATATATCCCAATGGTTCTTTTGAATAAAGATTCGCCAGTTAAAACCTTGAGTATAAATCCCATGGAAATATCTGTTTAACCAAAAAATCCTTTTTTAATAGTTTACCGGCAAGACTTATACAAAGAGCGACTAGGTTTGTATTTTTGAGAGAAGTATTTTAAAGGTGTGTAATTCATCCGGTTTGAATTAATTTTTACTTCAAAAGGAATGATTTCGTTTTTTAGTGAAAGAATAAAGTCAATTTCTTTTTTATCCATCGTTCGCCAGTGGTTAATGTTTTGTTGTCCATAGTTTTTAATTAGATCGGGAAAAACGGCTGTTTCAAAGGCAGAACCTTCAATGTTTTCCGGCAGATATTTCTTCGAAAGCATATTCAACAAGCCGGTGTCATAAAAAAAGATTTTGGGGGTTTTAAAAAATTCAGACCTGATATTCCCGGAAAAAGGATTGATAAGTTTAATTATATATGTCTGCTGAAGGATAAACAAGTATTCTTCAACCGTCTGTCTAACAATTTTGGTAGTATTGGCAAGTTCCAAAACATTTAACAATTGACCTGTTTGATTGGCAAGCACATAAAGCAATTTATTGAACTTGTCGATATGCCGGATATTAGCCATATCTCTTATATCTCCTTTGATATAGGTGTCTATGATCTGTTGAAGATAATTTTCTATCAAACAGCATAATTAATATATTGTTATGTGTACTTTACATTATATTTAATAATATGTAAAGTTAATAAACAATTTGATTTTCACAAATACTATTTTAATTTTTTCAAAAATCTTATGATTTTTTATTTTCATTTAGTTTTTGAGATTATAATATTTAATTTCAATGCCTTATCTGAATAACAACCGGGTATCCCAGTTTGCCTTTTAATCATCAATCCTCTCCTCCATCCTTAAAAACTCCTAAGCCTTTTAAAAATCAGTTGAATTATTGATGATGTTGTTCATCATCCGCTTATTTAGTAAAGGTTGATAAGACCCAAACGCCTTTGTTTAGTTGTTAAGGATTTCTGTGATGTTACCGATTTTGTCTATTCTGGCTGTGGTTATCAAGTCCTCACAATTGTATAGAACCAGGAAGTGTTGTTGTTATTTTCTTGCTGCCAAAGAAATCCACCTTTTAAATCTTTTAATAATTTCATGTATGCTGCTAATATAGTAAGTTTTTATTTGGTTATCAAACTATAAAAAAATATTTTAGTGAAAACATAACAAAATTTATACAATTTCTTTAATTATTAACCTTCTTTCAATTCTCGCTTCTTTTGATTAAAAAAACTATATTTGTACTCTTAACTAGGAAAGGACCTATTTAATAACTTAAAAACTTAATATTATGAAAACTTTTTACACAATTGGGATTCTAACTTTTGCTCTAACCATTTCACAACAGATTTTTCCACAAACACAAAACACAAAAAGCCCTTTAACAGATGAACAGCAAATTGAACTTTCGGAGGGATATAGTTTTATTTCCTCACGAATTGTTACCTCAGATCCTGATATGTTGGCAGTTTTAGCTGTGGTATTAAACGAAAACCTTGATTTTATAAGAAATTCACAAGGACAGGTTTTACGTAAAATTGGCCCGAATTGGGTTAACGGTATCGGCGATTGGATAATTGAGGAAGGTTACCTTGTTAAAATGTTTACGGCTGATTCATTTATTATTGAGGGTTATATAGTTGACCCTGCAAATCCGATTCAATTAGAAGCAGGATTTCAGTTCATAAGTTATTTCCCCGAAAACCCTATGGATGCTATAATTGCTTTTGAAACTATTCTTGGAGACGATCTTGATTATATAAGAAATTCACAAGGGCAGATATTGCGCAAAATAGGTTCTATTTGGGTTAATGGTATTGGTGATTGTAATCCCGGCGAAGGTTATCTTGTAAAAATGAATACCAGTAATGTTTTAGTTTATCCTATTGCTTTTGGTGTGCCTTGCCCTGGAATACCTGCGATAACTTATGAAGGACAAGTTTATAATACAGTTTTAATTGGTGAGCAATGTTGGTTAAAAGAAAACCTGAACATAGGTACAATGATAAACGGCAATGAAGAAATGACAGAAAACGGTGTGATTGAAAAATATTGCTATGATAATAATATTACTAATTGCGAAACTTACGGTGGTTTATACCAATGGAATGAAATGATGCAATATACTACAAAGCAAGGAGTACAAGGAATTTGCCCTATTGGCTGGCATACTCCTACGGATGAGGAATGGAAAATATTGGAAGGTACAGTTGACAGCCAATACCCTGTTGGGGATCCTATTTGGAACCAAACAGGAACAAGAGGTTATGATGCAGGTGAAAAACTTAAATCCACAACAGGCTGGTACTCCGGCGGAAACGGAACAAATGATTTTGGATTTACGGCCCTTCCCGGCGGTCACCGTAATTCGGTTGGTAATTTCAACATGCTCACTAGCGACGACAGCTTTTGGTCTTCGAGTGAGGGCAGTATTAATAACGCATGGGGTCGGGCACTACATTATGGGTACGATGGAATACATCGTAACTTAAATACTAAGGCTGAGGGTTTCTCAGTACGTTGTTTGCAGGATTAAAATTCGATATTTGATATTTAATGCTTGAGGCTGTTTCATTAGTTAAGATAATATCATTTTTTGGTGAATTTTTACAAATACCTACCTGAGGGCAATTTCAAATATGCAATTCTCAGAGGATTAATTTTATGAATGAGATAGTCCCATTTATTAAGAAATGCATATTAAAGCATATTCAATCTGTGCGATGATGTTTTTAATTTTTTAATTGATCATAATAATGATATCCAACAAATAATATCTTTACTTGAATATTTACATGAATTTTATGATTGTTTCATATTTTTGCAAAAATTGTAAATTAAAACATTAATTTCTATATAATAAAAAACCATATGATCAACAAATACACACCCCCCGATTATTTTAACACTGACGAATTATTAAGCGATGAGCAAAAAATCATAAGAAATTCTGTTCGTGATTGGGTAAACAGATCGGTCATACCGATAATTGATAAAGCAGCTCAGGAACATAAATTTCCGCTTTATCTAATTCGTGAGATGGGAGAAATTGGAATTTTCGGGCCTTTTATTCCTGAAAAATATGGAGGAGCAGGATTAGATAAAACTTCTTATGGTTTGATAATGACTGAACTCGAAAGAGGAGATTCGGCAATTCGATCTACTGCTTCTGTTCAGTCTTCATTGGTGATGTATCCGATTTTTCACTTTGGTTCGGAGGAGCAAAAACAAAAATATTTGCCAAAATTGGCAAGTGGTGAAATTGTAGGTGCTTTTGGTTTAACCGAACCAAATCATGGTTCCGATCCAGGAAATATGGAAACTAAAATTCAGGATAAAGGTGATCATTTTATTTTGAACGGCTCAAAAATGTGGATAACAAATGCTCCAATCGCTGATATTGCGGTTGTTTGGGCAAAAGATGAAAACAAAAAAGTAATTGGCCTGATTGTTGAAAAAGGAATGAAAGGATTTTCGGCTCCCGAAACTTTAAAAAAATGGTCGCTGCGAGCATCGGCAACCGGCGAGTTGGTTTTTGACGGTGTTCTTATTCCCAAAGAAAATGTTTTACCAAACATTAAAGGCTTAAAAGGCCCCCTAAAATGCCTGAATTCTGCAAGATATGGAATTGCTTGGGGAGTGATTGGTGCTGCAATGGATTGTTATCAAACCGCGTTAAACTATGCGAAAGAAAGAAAACAATTTAATAAACCGATTTCTTCTTTTCAGTTAACTCAAAAGAAACTTGCAGAAATGCTTACAGAAATAACTAAAGCACAGCTATTGGCATGGCGACTGGGAAATTTATACGATCAAGGAAAAGCAACGCATAATCAGATTTCTATGGCAAAGCGTAATAATGTAAAAATTGCCCTTGATATTGCAAGAGAATCACGTCAAATTCTTGGTGCAATGGGAATTACAGGAGACTTTCCGATAATGCGACACATGATGAACCTTGAATCCGTTATAACCTACGAAGGCACTCACGACATTCATTTATTAATTACCGGTTTTGATATTACGGGCGAAAATGCTTTTATATAGAATATCGAAAATCGTAAAGGAAAAAACTAACTTATTTTATTGTAACTTTTTTAGTTTTTAAGCCATTTTCGGTTTCAATTCTGATAAAATAAATTCCGGATTTAAAAGCTGAAGTATTAATTTCTATATTATTATTGTCTAATTTTTTATTAAAAAAGTTTTGTCCAATGAAATTTAATATTTCAATATGTTTTATTTTGTTATTTGAAGCAATATTTAAAACATCACTCGCCGGGTTAGGATAGATAAGAATTTCTTGGTTTGTGGAGTTTTCAACACCAAAACTTCCCTTCGTTACATTAATAATACTGAACTCACCATCGGTTTTAGGAAAAGTTTTTTTTGTATATGATTTCACTAGTGTCCATTAAAAAATTAACATCGTTCTTTGAAATCATTGGTAATCTATAATTTACGAGTGTTTTAACTAC
>JAEINX010000181.1 GCA_016342645.1 Bacteroidales bacterium
AAATAAACGCTTAATTTCTTTAATTGTTTTCATTCTGCAAAGATAATAATAATTGCTGACTTAAATGGAACTTAGCCTATAAAAGCAATTATATTTAAAATTATAATAATTAGTGTCTATCAATAAAAACGTTTTGAAAAAAGGTTTGAATACTAAATACACAGATTCGTTGCCACTATATATCTGCTTTGTGTTATTAAGAATCATTGATTCATCTCAATATTGAGACTTGTCTAAAAGCAAAAATTCATGTTAAGACAATACTTGAGTGTTTTTTGAAGCAAGTTCAAGTACTTTTTCGTATTCATCAAGTGTGAAGTCATTATAGAAATAATTAATCGGATTAATTTTAACATTATTTTTAATTACCTCATAATGAATATGCGGAGCACGTGATAAACCTGTATTTCCAACATAACCAATAATTTGCCCTCGTTTCACTTTTTGTTTTCGCTTTACAATAATTTTATTCATGTGGCCATATAAAGTTTTATAGCCATATCCGTGATTGATTATACAGCATTTACCATAAGTCCCATTACGACCTTGAAAATAAATTTCTCCATCGGCAGTAGCATAAATAGGAGTTCCGGTGGGTGCGGAAATATCAATTCCCGTATGCATTCTGTCATATTTTAAAATAGGATGGAAACGCATACCAAATCCCGATACTATTCTTCCTTTTCCCTTTTCAATTGGTTGAATAGCAGGAATACACACCAACATTTTTTCTTTATTCTTAGCCAATTCAAAAACTTGGTCAAATGATTTTGATTGCACATAAAGCTGACTTGTAATTTTATCAAGTTTTTTCGATGCTTCAATCAAAATTTCCGAATTTTTATAACCATCAAGACGAGCATACCTATCAACACCGCCATAACCGGCTTTTCTGATTGAACTTGGAATCGGTTCGGCTTCAAAAATTACTCTATAAATATTATCATCGCGATCTTGCATATCATCAAGAAGCAGAGAAACCCTGTCAAGTTTATCAATTAATAAGCTGTATTGTAATTTTAATTGCTCGATTTCACGTTGTTGCATTTTTTCTTTTGGAGAATCAAAAAAATTATACGCAAATACGATTACACCCACGGCAAAAACCAAGCCTACCGAAAGAAATGAAATGATTTTATATAAAAATACTTTTGGTGTACGACTGACTTTCTCATATGTCAGAAGCTTATTGTTATATCGAAATTTTTCTTTAGCCATCTTTAACGTTTTATACTAAAAAATAATTTAATATTATAAAATACTCTTCCATGATCGCAAAATTAATTAATTAATTTAATTTTGCAATTCTATGTTAATTTTTTAATTAACAATTTAATTGTTAATAAACTATTTAATTATATGAAATCTAATATTATAAGAAAAACATTTTTAGAATATTTTAAATCGAAGAGCCACCATATTGTTCCTTCGGCTCCGATGGTTGTGAAAAACGACCCGACTTTAATGTTTATAAACGCCGGAATGAATCAATTTAAAGATATATTTTTGGGTAACACTCCAATAAGCAATCCTCGCATTACCGATACTCAAAAATGTCTGAGAGTTTCTGGCAAACATAATGACCTTGACGAAGTTGGCCACGATACTTATCATCATACTATGTTCGAGATGCTTGGAAACTGGTCGTTTGGTGATTATTTTAAAAAAGAAGCAATTGAATGGGCTTGGGAATTATTGACCGAAGTTTATAAAATTGATAAAAACTTTTTGTATGTTACTGTTTTTGGAGGCGATGAGAGTGATGGATTAGAAAAAGATACGGAAGCTTATCAAATTTGGAAAACAATTGTTCCCGAGGATAGAATTCTTTTTGGAAATAAAAAAGATAATTTTTGGGAAATGGGTGATAGCGGCCCTTGTGGGCCATGTTCTGAAATTCATATTGATATACGAGACAAAAATGAAAAAATAAAGGTTGATGGAGCAACGCTCGTAAATACTGACCATCCATTGGTTATTGAAATTTGGAACCTTGTTTTTATTGAATTTAATAGAAAAGCTAATGGACACTTAGAGCAATTACCTAAAAAACATATTGATACAGGTTTGGGATTTGAAAGGCTTTGCATGGTGATTCAAGGGCATAAATCCAATTATGACACTGATGTTTTTCAGCCTATAATTCAAGAGGTAGCCACATTGGCAGGAAAAAAATATGGTGAAAACGAAAAAGAAGATATTGCAATGCGGGTCATTGCCGACCATTTGAGAGCGGTAGCTTTTGCAATTACTGATGGCCAACTTCCTTCAAATAATAAAGCAGGTTATGTAATTCGTCGTATTTTGAGGCGGGCGATTAGGTACGGATATACTTTTCTTGGTTTTAAAGAACCATTTATCAACGAATTGCTTCCTTTTCTGGTTTCAAATATGCAAGACGTATTCCCTGAAATTAAGAAACAACAGGACTTAATAAGAAAAGTGATTTTGGAAGAAGAAACGGCTTTCCTAAGAACTTTATCTTTAGGGATTCAAAAATTTGAGAAATATATCTCAAGCCATAAAGAGATTGATGAGATCGAAGGAAGTTTTGCTTTTGAATTATTCGATACTTATGGTTTTCCTATCGACCTGACTCAATTAATGGCAAGAGAACAAGGTTTGAGGGTTGATATGTCGGGGTTTGTTAAGAATCTTGAAGTACAAAAAAATCGCTCACGCAAAGCTGCATCACAAGATACCGGCGATTGGATAATTCTCAAAGATGTTATTGAAAGTAGTGAATTCATAGGCTATGATTCGATTAAATCTGAAATCGAGATTATTAAATACAGAAAAGTTAAAGCAAAGAATTCGGAGTTTTTCGAATTAGTTTTTGACAAAACTCCCTTTTATGCCGAATCGGGTGGACAAGTGGGTGATATAGGATATATCGAAAAAGAAGGTGAAAAAATATTTATTGAAAACACTAAAAAGGAAAATGACCTGACAATTCATATTGCAAAAGCAATCATTAATGATTTGAATGGAAAATTTATTGCTGCCGTGAATGAAAAAGCAAGGATTTTAACTTCCAATAATCATAGTGCTACGCATTTACTTCATGCAGCATTACGAGAAGTTTTAGGATTGCATATCGAACAGAAAGGCTCTTTGGTTGATAACAATAAACTTAGATTTGATTTTGCACATTTTTCAAAATTAACAAGAGAGGAAATCCGTAAAGTCGAAAAAATAGTAAATAAGAAAATCCGTGACAATATTCCAATAATAGAAAATAGAAATATTAAAATTGAGGATGCAAAAAAAATGGGAGCTATTGCATTATTTGGCGAGAAATATGGAGAATATGTAAGAACAATTGCTTTTGATACTAATTTCTCAATTGAGCTTTGTGGTGGAACTCACGTAAATAATACCGGACAAATTGGAATTTTTAAAATTATTTCGGAAAGTGCTATTGCTGCCGGCATAAGAAGAATAGAAGCAATAACTGCCAATAAAGCAGAAGATTATTTCAATGCACAGGATGAAATCATTTCACAACTTAAAGACATTTTAAAAAACCCAAATGATATTGCGAAAAGCGTTAAAGGACTAAATGAAGAAAGACATGAGCTTCAAAAGCAAATAGAACGCTTAAATAAAGAAAAAGCGTTGAGCATTAAATCTGACTTGATAAACAACAAAGAAAATATTCACGGAATTGAATTTATTGGAAAATATCTTGATGTTGATCTTGCTGTATTGAAAGATATTTCATTTAACATAATCCGTGATTCTGAAAATATTGTTTTGGTTGTTGGGACAAATAATAAAGGAAAAGCTTTTATTTCGGTTGCAATGTCCGAAAACTTGATTAAAAACCAAGGCTTAAACGCAGGAAACTTAGTTAGAGAAATCTCAAAAGAAATCCAGGGAGGGGGTGGAGGACAAGCACATTATGCCTCTGCCGGCGGAAAAAACCCTAATGGAATTCATAAAGCTATTGAAAAAGCAAAGGAAATAATTTCAAAAGCGTAAAAAAGGGTATTCATGTGAAAAATATTTTTGTTAATTGTTAATGTGATTGTTTATTGTTTTCAACAAAAATATTTAATGAATAATAATTTTTTAAGAAAATATCAATATTAAATATATGTATTACACTGTGAGTTATTTGCGAACCAAAATTTGATAAAACTCCGAATTATGTTAATAAGTCTGTTATTAATTATTTTTAAGTATAAATAACAGAAACATTTTTTTCCCTATTTTTACTTAATTTTGCGATGAATATAACCGGAGATAGCAATATTTATGTTTATTTCAGGTTAATATATTTATATATATGAAGAAGATAACTTTCTTTACATGCTTTGTAATAATCTCTTTAATAGCATTTAGTCAAGGGGCTCTTGACCCTAATATGAACTTTTCAACAATTAGTAAGGTTCATTCAAGATTGCTGAATGCAACGGGTTGGGCTATGATGGATAACGGAAAATGGCTTAGCGCCAAAAATAAAATCCCTTTTACAAACGCCGAAACCAGTAAAGGTGAAATAGAAAAAATAAAATTAGGTGAAGATAATTTCATTGCATTAGAACTAAAAAAAGTACTTATTCAAAATAAGCAATATAATATTTTAATAAAGAAATATCATGATGGGGAATTTGAATTTCCTTTACTAAAAGAAGGTTGGCGAAAATTTAAAGCATTAACTTTTTATGTTTTTGAGTCAAGTCAATTAGCTAAGATATTGCCTGAAAACGTCGTTTTTAATAATCCATATGCAGTCAATTTAAATGTTTTTTGTAGTGGAAACATAAGAGATTATAATCCCAAAACAATTGATAATTATATTGCGGAAAAAATAGAGAACACTTTAAATACTACCTCTATTAATACCGTAAATTTGATTTTTGCAATATTCCCGATCAAAACCCAAAGCGAAGAAATAGTACGATTTAAATTAATACAAGCTTTTTCAAAAAAATCTTTATATGATATTTATTTGTCATCGCTAAATAAATATAAGCTGTTTTCAAGCTCATATTATGCGGTTAATTTTCACATTTTTAAAGATTTTATTAATAATGCTGAGGTTTTCAATTTACCCTCTGCCGTTGACCCAAATGATTTTTCATCGTATTTGAGCTGGGGAATTCTAAAGTATCAAACAGGAGATTATGTCGG
>JAEINX010000007.1 GCA_016342645.1 Bacteroidales bacterium
AAAATTTATTTGATAAAAAAAAGGCATGCCTAAGTAGAGGGTTAAGCACGTATATTTAGATTTATTTGCTTTCACAGCGAATCTATTAATTTCTGTCTTCATCCTACATCTATACACTTTGCAAAAGTCAAAGCGTATAGATTGCAAATATAATGTATTTTTTAAAAAAACAAAAAAAAAATATATTTTTGGTGTAATTTTTCTACTTCAGATAGCAAAAGTATCTCTAAATTTATTAATAATCAATTATTATATTTAAAATTTTTTATTGGAAATAAAATTAAAAAAGCATTAGGGAAATTACAAAATAATGTAAATAATAAAGCTTTTAAGTTCAAATTAGACCCAATATCACCTCGTTTTTCTTAATTTTTCCAATTTTCACTATTTCCTTAATAGCTTTGGCCTGTTAATACCTATTTTTTTTGCAAAAGCAGATTTTAGTAGTCTTTATTGCCGGGTTAATACTAAATAGTGCTTGCCCGAAAACGCCAATTTCATCGTTATGCTTGTGCAGAAACCAGTAGTTTACAATAGTAAACTCCTTATTTTCTGCACTTCGCAAGCCTCGAACTTGACGTTTTCTGCCTAAGCACTCCAAAATAATGAGTTTTCTTGCTGACACTAAATAGTTATGAATAATACTTTTGACTACTCTATTTTTTATACTTTTGTAAAAATATTTTTATAAATAATTTGGTCAAAGATAAATTTTTAATAAGCGATTGGTTACCTACAACAATTGAAGAGGTTCAAAAACAAGGCTGGGATAAATTAGATGTAATACTTTTTTCAGGAGATGCTTATGTTGACCATCCTTCGTTTGGGCATGCCGTGATAGCGAGAATAATTCAAAAAGCGGGATTTAGAGTGGCAATTGTTGCTCAACCTAATTGTAAGGATGATTTGAGAGATTTTAAGAAGTTCGGAAAACCAAGGTTATTTTTTGGAGTAACTTCAGGATGTATGGATTCGATGATAAATCATTATACGGCAAACAAACGCCAAAGATCGGATGATGCCTATTCACCGGGAGGGAAAAGCGGCTTTCGCCCCGATTATGCCACTTCGGTCTATTCAAACATACTGAAAAAACTATTTCCCGATACACCTATAATTATTGGGGGTGTTGAAGCTTCGTTGCGAAGGTTTACGCATTATGATTATTGGTCGAATAAATTGAAAGCTTCAATATTGTCTGAAAGTGGTGCCGATATTCTTGCTTATGGAATGGGCGAGAAAGCATTAAAAAAAATTCTTGATTTCTACGATAAGGAAAAAACAATCAATTCATTATATTCAATTCCTCAAATAGCATTTCTAATAAAAGATAAATCACTGTTGAATAACACCAAACAATGGACAAACATAGAGTTGGCCTCCCATGAAAAATGTTTGAAAAGTAAAAAAACATTTGCTTCAAATTTTAAACTGATTGAACAGGAATCGAATAAATTCCAAGCAAGCCGAATATTTCAAAATCTTGGGGAAAAAACACTTGTTGTAAATCCTCCTTTTCCACCAATGTCGGAAAATGAAATTGATTCTTCATTTGATTTACCTTACACAAGGTTGCCCCATCCAAAATATAAAAAGCGGGGAAAAATTCCTGCTTATGAAATGATTAAGCATTCTGTAAATCTTCATCGCGGGTGTTTTGGCGGATGCAGTTTTTGCACGATTTCTGCCCATCAAGGGAAATTTATTGCAAGCAGGTCGGGAAAATCAATTTTAAAAGAAGTTGAAATGATTAAAGAAATGCCCGATTTTAAAGGATATATAAGTGATTTAGGCGGGCCTTCGGCAAATATGTATAAAATGAAAGGAATCGATGTTGAAATTTGTAAAAAATGTTGCAGGCCAAGTTGCATTTTTCCAAAGATTTGCAATAATTTAAACAGCGATCACAAACCTCTTATTGATATCTACAGAAAGGTGAATTCTTTAAACTCCATTAAAAAAGTATTTATAGGCAGTGGTATCCGATACGACTTGCTGCAAACTCACGATAAATTAAAAGATAAAAAATATCATTATTCCGAATACATAAAGCAACTTATAAAATTTCATGTTTCGGGGAGATTGAAAGTTGCCCCCGAGCATACCTCTGAGAAGGTTTTGAAAATTATGCGAAAACCGTCTTTTAATTTATTTTTGAATTTTAAAGATATTTTCGATAGAATAAACAGTAAAAATGATCTTAATCAGCAAATTATACCCTATTTTATTTCAAGTCATCCGGGATGCAAATTAGAAGATATGGCTGATTTAGCTGCTGAAACAAAAAAACTTGGGTTCAAACTTGAACAGGTGCAGGATTTTACGCCAACACCTATGACTCTTGCTACCGTAATTTATTATTCGGGCTACGATCCTTATACTTTAAAGCCTGTTTTTACTGCAACAACAAAAACCCAAAAACTTGAGCAACTTAAATTTTTCTTTTGGTATAAAAAAGAAAACAGGCAATGGATAAGAAAAACATTATTAAGATTGAAAAAAGAAGATATTGTTAAAAAACTACTGCATTGTTATATATTTACATTATTAAGTTCCTATATTTTATCACTATAAACATACTAAGCGAAGCCTATCCGTATGGCTAACAATTTAAGCATTGAAACTTTTTTATATCTTGCAGAAAAATTAATTAAATGACATCAGCTAAAAAGCATTTTTTTTTAAATAAAAATTATTTTATTTATTTTATTAATTCAACTGCTGCTTTCATAAGTACATATTTTATTATTAGTATTTTCAGATCGTTTACGAGCATTTTAATAGCTTATGAATGCGACATAAACTCATTGTTATTTTTAAACAGAATAGAGTTTTTAGTGCCTCAAAATTCGAGTTTATGGACTTTTGATACTACTTTGTCGGTATTTTTTTCAGGCCCGTTTTTTTCTTTTCTACTTGGAGCCATACTATCAATATATTATCTTACAAAAAGAAAAAAAAATAGCTTTTTTAATATATTTCTTTTTTGGGCTTTTATAAATGCTTTTGGATTATTTTTTTCATCCGTTCTTGCCGATTTAATTACAAGTACAGGCGTTGTTTATGCGTTAAATTCAATGAATTTTAGTCATGCTGTTCGTGTCATAATTTTTATTTCAGTTATTTACTTAATGATCCACCTTGGGGCTTTATCTATTAAAGTATTTGTTTTTTCCTCTGATTCCTGTTTTATAAAAACTTTTCGAAAACGTATAATTTATTTGATTTCAGTTATTTTATTGCCGTGGTTTATTGGTAGCTTAATTATTCTTTTAATCATTACTCCTTTATTTTCTCTGTATTATATTTTTCTATTATCTCTAATGATACTATTTCTTATTTCAGTTTTATATCCAAAAAATTATTACTTAAAAACTGAAAATAAGATTCATAATAAAAATAAAATTAATTGGATTTTCATTATTTCAAATATAGTATTGATTTTTGTTTTAAGGTATTATCTCAATTCAGGAATTAATTTATTTGCAAATAATTAACATTAAAATTGTGTAATATGGATATTTTAATACGAGAATTTCATATTTCGGATTATCAGAAAATTATTGATTTATGGAGAGAGGGGAAATTGCCATATAAACCAAAGGGCCGTGATAGTAGGGAAAATATTAAAAAGGAATTGCTAAAAGGATGTTGTATTTTTCTTGTAGCCGAGCATAAAAATGAAATTATCGCTTCTGTTTTGGGAACAAATGATGGCCGAAAAGGATGGATTAATCGTTTGGTTGTTAAGCGTGAATATAGAAAAAAGGAAATTGCAAGACTATTGGTTGATGAAGTTGAAAAAAGATTTGATGATCTTGGAATTGGCATTATTGCCTGCTTAATTGAAGATGATAATCCTGATTCGCTAAAAGTGTTTTCAAAGTTTGGATATTCTGAATTTAAAGGGATGCATTATCTGACAAAGAGAAAACAAGCGGAAATTTAACTAAAGTCAATGCAATAATTTAAAATGAAAAATTCATCTAAATTAAATTTTTGAAAATTAAACTCAAAAAAAACACCGGATTCGTTAAGTATCCGGTGTTTTTTATTTGATTAATAAACTAATTTTATTTTTTTGTAAGATCGGAATTGATAATAGTCATCTCATCGACCAAATACTTAGCTCCGGCAAATTTATCAACAATAAACAGAACGTATCTGATGTCTGTATTAATTGTTCTCTGCAATTCCGGTTCAAATGAAATATCGCCACTCATTCCTTCCCAATTCAGATCGAAAACTAAACCGATAATATGGCCGTCTCCATTTATTACAGGACTTCCGGCACTTCCTGCAGTTGCATCATTATCGGTTGTAAAACAAACATTCATTATTCCACCATCTGAATAATTTCCATAATCTTTTATATTATATAGATGCTTTAGTTTTTCGGGGACAAAAAATTCACTGTCGTCAGAATCCTCTTTTTCCATAACCCCATGCAATGTTGTATAATGTTTGCTTATCAAGCCATCAGAGGGCATACTTCCTTTAACCTGTCCATAAGACAATCGCATACTTGAATTTGCGTCACAATATAATTTTGATTTGGGATTCATCTCTTCAAGGCCTTCTTTAAACAAACGAGAATATTTGTTAAGAGCCAGATTTGATTCCTTAAGAATATCATTAATCTCCTTTCTTTTTTCCATGCAACATAAATACAATTTAAATGCATAATCATTTTCAATAATGATTAATTCAGGGTTATTAACAAAAACCCATAATTCGTCATAATTTGCAAATATTGACTTATTATAAACCGCATTCGTAAACCAATCAAAATCATTGTTATATTCGGTTTGTAAAACCGAAAACACTTCTGGAAGTTGATCAATGGAGGCGTTTTTTATTTCATTATAGAAAAATTCGACAATTTCTTTAAAAATTTTCTTGTCAGTTTCCTGATCAACATTCACAATATAATTTCTTACTGCTTCTCTTAATTCATCAGGAATTTTATATGATTTTGCTTTCTTTTTGTCGAGTGATTGCAACTCAAGATAAACCGGATAGAATTTTTTTATTAAAATCAACAAATCAGCACCATTATTCACAACTTCCTCGCAGTATTGATTATATAGATTGTATTCTCCTAATTTTTTATTGGCTTCATATATTTTGCTAATTACGTTTCCGTATTTTTCTTTTCTTTTATGATTTGAATTTGCCCATTTATCGAATTCATTTTCAAGCTTTTTTTTCTTTTCACAAACTTTGCATCGTTTTAGTTGTTTGCTTTTTCCGAGATAATATTTTGAATAATTACTTGTTTGGGCAAATTTTGTAGCGTATTTATGTTTAATTTCTTCACTTTCGTCCATTTTGTTT
The DNA here is from genome assembly GCA_016342645.1 of Bacteroidales bacterium. Classification (GTDB taxonomy): domain Bacteria; phylum Bacteroidota; class Bacteroidia; order Bacteroidales; family JAEINX01; genus JAEINX01. Next base: position 5,338 of record JAEINX010000007.1, read on the forward strand.
ATCATGACTTTAAGTTTTTTGTCTTTGATTCTTTTCAATGCCGGATTGGTTTCTTCGACAAGTATTTCAACCCCATCTGAAGAAATATAACGATCAGTATTAAGAGGATAACCCAAAGTCATTGCAAAATCAAACTCATTAAATCCATCAACCGAAATAGGTAAATGGGATTTTGATTTCAAAGGAATATTATATTCCGAATATTCGGCAGGTTTTCCATCAGGTGATGTATAAACTCTAAATAAAGAAAAATCGCCAGTATGTCGCGGCCACATCCAGTTATCAGTATCGCCACCAAAACTACCTATGGATGAAGGAGGTATCCCAACAAGGCGAACATCATTAAAAATCTCATAAACAAAAAGGTAAAATTCATTATCATGGCAAAAGCTTTTAACTTCAGCCGAATAATGTGTTTTATTTTCTGCTTTTGATACAATATCTTCACAAATATCACTAATTTTAGAAATTCTTGCTTCCTCGCTCATATTCTTTCTTAATTTCGAAACTACCTTTTCGGTAACATTTTCCATTCTAATAAGAAAAGTAACTGATAATCCGGGATTCGGGAGTTCTTCACCCATATTCATTGCCCAATAACCGTTTTTTAGATAATCATTTTTAAGGGTGCTGTGTGCATGAACATAATCAATTCCCGAATTATGAGAAGTAATCAATAAACCGTTTGGAGAAATTATTGCTCCTGAAGAAAAATCACTAAATTGAACTACAGCATCTTTTATTGATGAATGATTAATATCGTAGATTTCTTCGGGAGATAAATGCAGACCCATTTTCTGCATTTCAGAGTAATTTTGTGATTTTACTAAAATCGGCAACCACAAGCCTTCATCTGATCTGGCAAGGCAATTAATCCCGAGTAGGATTACAAGCAGAGCAGGAATAAATTTTGTTTTCATAGTTTTTTTGTGTTTTTTAATTAGCAATTAATTTTTAGTTTGTGCTTCAATACTATACTGCATACTTTATGCCGTTTTACTAATGTCTTTTGTATTAATTATTTAAACAATATTTCATACAATTTATGATTTTAATTTAGTCGAAAACGTACAGTTAGTGTCCTAATACGAACACATACTAATGCTTGTATGATAAGTGTTTACATGTATGCTTTAATATAAGACTCATTTTTTTCGGAAATAGTTACATCATAAAAAAAATATTGTTTAATTAGCTCTAAAAAAAATGATAACTTTGGCAGATATTTTGAAATATTTAATTTAAAAATGCCAAAAAACAAGCAAAAGAAAATCGCAGTAATAGGTTTTGGTGCTGCTGCCATCGGATTTATTGAAAAGATAATGAATTCAGGCTATGAAGTCCACGTATTTGAAAAAAGCAAAGATATTTATTCTTCAAGTATTTCGGGGATACGAGCAGATGGAAAGCTTTTTGTTTCAAAGGAAATGGGAGGCGATCTTGATATTGATATAATTTTACAAAAAAAGCTTGTAGATTATTATATCAGCCACACCGGAAACGGAAATGTTGAAAAGGGCAGTTCATTTACAAATTCCAGATATTATAAAACTTTTTATCAAAAAGGATTTCAGCCTATTTCTTCCGATTTTTATCACCTCGGAACCGACCAATTAAAAGAGGTTCTTTTTAATATTTTTTCTGCTTTTCAAAAACATAAAAACATACATTTTCATTTTGGAAAAAATATAACAAATATTGAAATCATTAATGATTTAGTGAAAATTAATGATACCGATGTTTTTGATTATGCGATTGTTTGTGTTGGAAGAAGCGGGCATAAACTAACTAAAAGCATAACCAAAAAATACCCTCAACTCATTCTTGACAGCACAAAAGTTGATCTTGGAATTCGTTACGAACTTCCAAATCATATTGTCGAGGATTTGAATAGAGAAATGTATGAATTCAAAGTAAAATACAAAAGCAAAACGGGTTATATAGTTCGTACGTTTTGCAATAATCCATCAGGTTTTGTGGTAACTGAAAATTATGGCGATTTCGTAACTGTCAACGGGCATTCGAAATTGAAATCCAAAAGCAAAAACACTAATTTTGCAATCCTTTCAACCATAAAACTTACGGAGCCCTTTAACGATCCTATTGGCTATGGCTCTTATATTGCACAACTTACAAATTTACTAGCCGGAAAAGGGAAATTAATCCTTCAGACCTACGACCATTTTTTAAATTCGAGACGAACAAAAAATTTATATCGTGTACAACCAACCTTAAATCAAAATAGTTATATTTTAGGAGACATTAATCTCGCGTATCCGCGCCGGATTATTGAAAGCATAATTGATTTTATCGAAAACCTGAACGAAGTTGTTCCAGGGGTGGCAAATCTTGATAATCTTGTTTATGCTCCTGAAATCAAATTTTATTCAAACACTATTGATAATGATAAATTCCGGCATCTAAAATTTATCGGCGATTGCTCAGGCCATACCAGATCAATTATTTATGCTACAGCCCATGGATATATGACTGCCGAAAATATAATTGAAAATGGATTGGGGTAGAAAAGTATAAGGGAATAAAGGAAATAGAGGAAATATGGGAAATAAGGGAAATACAATCTGCTTAAACACAAAGATTTTATCATCAACCTTAGAAAAGAACCCACCTATACCATTATACCACTATACCTTTAATCCATCAATACCTTCAAAACAATATAGCAATAAAGCAATATAACAATTTTAAATATAACTTAAAACCAAAACAATATGAAATCAAAATTTTCAATTTTTCTAATGTTTATTTTCATTATTGCTTCGCAAAGTCTTGAAGCAAACAAAAAGAAAGATAAAAACAAACAAGCCAACGACACTATCAAATCAAGTGTTATTAGTGGTTTGAAATTCAGAAGTATTGGCCCTGCAATGGCATCAGGCCGTATAGCTGATTTTGCCGTTAATCCTGATAATCCGAGCGAATATTATGTTGCAGTTGCTTCGGGAAATGTTTGGAAAACGACAAATTCAGGCACAACATGGAATCCCATATTCGATAATTACGGTTCCTATTCCACAGGATGTATCACAATGGATCCTAACAATCATAATATTATTTGGCTGGGGACAGGCGAAAACAATCACCAGCGTGCACTTGGTTATGGCGATGGAGTTTATAAAACCGTTGACGGGGGAAAGAAATGGAAAAACATGGGCCTGAAAGAATCAAGACAAATTGGTAAGATCATTGTTGATCCGCAAAATTCGGATGTAGTTTATGTTGCTGCCGAGGGTTCAGCTTGGGGCCCGGGAGGAGAGAGAGGACTCTACAAAACTTCGGATGGTGGAAAAACATGGGAGAAAGTTCTTGATATCAGCGAACATACCGGGATCAGTTCTTTGGTAATGGATCCTCAAAACCCTGATATTCTTTATGCTGCCTCAGAACAAAGAAGAAGACATGTTCACACAAAAATCGGTGGAGGCCCCGAATCGGCAATTCACAAAACCACTGACGGGGGAAAAACCTGGCGAAAGCTAAAATCAGGTTTGCCGGATGGAGATGTCGGCGGAATTGGCTTGGCAATTTCTCCTGTTGACCCCGATATTATTTACGCAATAATTGAAGCCGGAGAAAAAAGCGGTGGATTCTTTCGCTCAATCGACAGAGGTGAATCATGGGAAAAAATGAGTGATCACAGCAGTAGCGGACAATATTACACCGAAATTTATTGCGATCCGGTGGATGTTGATAAAGTATATTCCGTTGAAACAATTTCGCAAGTTACCGAAGATGGCGGTAATACATGGAAAAGCTTAGGAAATAACAACCGTCATGTTGACGATCATGCACTTTGGATAGACCCTTACGACACAAATCATTTCTTGATTGGTGGTGATGGAGGTATTTATGAAACTTTTGATGGTGGAAAAAATTATTTATATAAATCTAATCTTCCCGTTACTCAATTTTATCGTGTTGCCGTTGACAATTCCGAGCCGTTTTATTGGGTTTATGGTGGAACTCAGGATAACAGCAGCATGGGTGGGCCATCACAAAGCCTAAGTTCAGAAGGCGTAACAAGTGCCGATTGGATTGTTACCCTTGGTGGAGACGGTTTTTGGCAAGCTATTGACCCCGGAAACCCCGACATTGTTTATTCCGAATATCAATACGGAAATGTTTACAGATACGATAAAAAAAGCGGTGAATCTTTATCAATCAAACCTCAACCAAGAAAAGATGAGGATACTTATAAATGGAATTGGAATACTCCTTTCATTATTAGCCCTCATTCAAATACAAGGCTCTACATGGCTGCAAACAAAGTTTTCAAAAGTGACGACAGGGGTCATTCATGGGAAGTTATCAGCGATGACCTCACATCAAAAACCGACCGAAATACCTGGCCAGTAATGGATAGATATTGGGGCGTTGATGCTGTTGTAAAAGACGTTTCAACCTCACTTTACGGAACAATTATTTCTCTATCCGAATCACCCGTAAAAGAAGGGCTTATCTTTGCAGGAACGGATGATGGAGTAATTCAGGTAACGGATGATGACGGTAAAACATGGACTAAAATTGATAAATTTCCGGGTATTCCCGAATATACTTATGTTAGCGATATTTTGCCATCGAAATTTGATGAAAATGTTGTTTATGCTTCTTTTGATAATCTTAAACGTGATGATTTCACACCATATATTTTAAAGAGTGAAGACAAAGGAAAAACATGGAAATCCATTTCTTCAAATCTTCCCGAAAACGGAACGGTTCATACTTTAGAACAAGATTTTATAAATCCCGATTTACTTTTTGCCGGAACCGAATTTGGTGTTTTCTTTAGTGTCGATGACGGAAAAATCTGGACCCAGCTAAAGTCGGGAATTCCAACTATTGCCGTAAAAGATATTGCAATACAAGAAAGAGAAAACGATTTGGTTCTTGCAACTTTCGGGCGTGGATTTTACATCCTCGACGATTATTCGCCATTGAGGGAAATTAACAAGGAATTTCTTGAAAAAGAAGCTAATATTTTCCCAATTGCAGATGCTTTAATGTATGTTAAAAAAAGAGGAAAATACGGTCAAGGCTCAACACGTTATGCTGCCAAAAACCCTGATTTCGGAGCTACTTTTACTTATTATATAAAAGAATCTCCAAAAACTCTTAAACAGGAACGAAAAGAAAGTGAAAAGGAATTGATTAAAGATAAAAAACCAATCCCTATCCCGGCTATGGATGAACTTCGGGCCGAAGAAAATGAAGTACCACCATATTTGATTTTTACAATTACCGATGAAAATGCCAATGAAATAAGGAAAATTCATAAAAAAATCTCAAAAGGAATTAACCGGACTTCATGGAATCTCAGATACCCCGGAGTTCATCCAACAAGGTTGAAAAACGATAAATTTGATCCAATTGCTTCCGAAGGTGATTATATGTATGTTATGCCAGGAAAATATTATGTTTCTCTTGCTCAGTGTGTCAGAGGTGAAGAAACCGAACTTGTCGGCCCCGTTGAATTTGAAGCTGTTGTTTTAAATAATACGACTTTACCGGCTGAGGATAGAAGTGAATTGGTTGCTTTTCAGGGAAAAGTTGCCAAATTGATAAAAGCGGTCAGAGGAGCATATAATTTGTCGAACGATTTGATGGAGAAAACTCAATTTATCAAACAAGCCATATTAAAAAGCCCCGATATTAATCCTGAATTGATGAAAAAAGCCAACAAAATTGAATCGGAACTTGATGGAATACTTTGGGATTTCTCGGGACAGCAACCAAAAGCAAGCCGTGAAGAAAATTGGCCGGCAAAACCTTCGATAAACGAAAGGTTAAACTCCATGGCTTATGCTCACTGGCGATCAACCTCAGCAGTTACAAAAACACAGAAAGACACTTATGAAATTATTTCCGAAGAATTTCCTCCATTATTAGAAAAGCTAAAAGAAATAAATAATGTGGAGTTAAAACAGCTTGAAAAAGAAATTGAAAAAGCAGGAGTGCCTTATACACCGGGTAGAGTTCCCGAATGGGAAAAAGAGTAGAGAAGTTGCAAACGAAAAAGCAAGAGTTTAAATAGCCGGAACAATATAGGTTTCCGGATTTGTGTTATTTGTTATTATGCAGGTATTTTATAATTTTAACTTCTTTTCGGGTAATTAAACCTTCTTTAACTGTTTCATTAAGGAAAGGCATAAGTTTTTCAATGTTTTCCGATGTGTCAACAATATCGATGACAATGGGTAAGTCTTGCGATAGCCGCAAAATTTTTTTCGTATGTATCCGGCTATTTGCCCCAAATCCCATTATTCCTCTTATAACAGTAGCTCCGGCAAGGTTTATTTCTCTTGCTTTTAATACAATTGCTTCATAAAGAGGTTTTCCTTTATGGCTGTCGTTTTCACCAATGTAAATTCTTAGTTGTTGTCCTTCATCAGGTAATTTCATTGTTCATATTTTTATTAAATTATTTCAATTAATCCTTTAGAAGCAAAAAATCCAAGAAAAACCAGAATCAAGCCAAAAACATTATTTGCAAAAATGTTTATTAATGCCATTTTGGCTTCTCCATTTTGAAACAAGTTAAGTGTTTCTAAAGTATATGTTGAGAAGGTAGTAAAACCGCCAAGTATGCCGATAAATACGAATGCACGCATATTGGATGATATTTTAAAACCTTCCCACAAGCCCCAAAGCAAACCGATAATAAATGCACCAATTAAATTAACTGCCAACGTACCAAAAGGGAAAGTGCCGTTAAAATACTTATGTATTAGGCCAGAAACTCCGTATCGTGCCAATGTACCTATAGCTCCTCCCGCTATTAATAATATAATTTTTATCATTTTTTGCTTTTTATTGCTAATGTTTTTATGACATCTTTTCTTGATCGGAAAAAATTCTAAAATAATTATTTGCAAATTTATAAAATTACCTTCACATAATAAATTACAAGAAACACACATCCAAAATAAGATTACAATTTCCATAAAGAGCTTGTAAATAGAAAGCATTTAGAAAAACAATATTTAATTGTTGAACGACATAATCAAATTGTTGTACTATATATTCGCATTGTTGAATAATATTACCTATAAGTCATTTCCGTAATCAATGAAAACCGGTAAAGCATAATATTAATGATACGAAAGTGCAAATATTTTTTTATCAAACCGCTAAAAACGCCAAAAGACGCAAAATAAATTTGCGTTTCTTTGCGGCCTTTGCGGTTTATTTTACTTATCAAAACCGAAATTAGCATTTATTGAGTATTAGTTATTGATCACCAAGGGATCTAACTTCTATTTGATTTTTGGGGTCAGCAATTTTTTGCTCGCTTGCCAATAAAACAATTTTAACTTCTCCGGGAATGATGTCAAAATAATTATCAGTAAAAAATCCGTCAGCATCATTTAGCGACAGTAAAACATTTTTCGCAAGCAAGTCGGTTGTCAATTCAATAATATAAATATTTTTATCTTTTTTTATTGTTTTTTTAATCTGAGGTTTAGGCAAATCAAGTTCTTTAAAAGGTAAAAAATATAAATTGTTTTCAGTTAAAATATTTCCTTCGGAAGTAATTTTTGCATTGAAAACAATTTCTTTTTTATTATAATTTTTTAAAAGATTATTAAGACTTATTTCAAAATAAACTTCCGAGGAATTTGCATTTATTTTTACGGCTACAGATTCTCCCCACAAATTTTTTCCTGAAAAATCAATTAAGCTCAATTCCATTTTACAGTTTTCAGCTTCTAATTTATCGGATATTATAAAAACTTTTAATTTTTCGTTTTCAATGTGTGGAGAGATAAGTGTTTCGTTATAAGCTTTTTTTACAAAATAATGCAAGGCTTTCCATCTTCCATAATAATCAATACTCGACCATGAAGCTACCGGCCAGCAATCATTCAACTGCCAATAAAGTGTTCCCATACACCTTGGCATAGCTCGCCGATGAGCTTCAATTGCTTTCTTAATTCCGTAAGCTTGCAATAGCTGACTGACGTAAACATATGACTCAAAATCAGTGGGTGGATTATAATCACGTTCCATATAAAGCTGTATCAATTCATGTCCGCGAGGATGTTTTTGATGTGTTTGCATGGCTTCCGATTCAAAATTTCTGTCAATGGTTTCCGTAAACGATTCAATAGTTTTTATGTCGGGATAAGATTGGAATCCGTATTCGCTCATAAACCTTCCGACTTTTTCTTCATAAATTTCAAATTCTTGCTCGCCCCACCAAACTCCCCAATAATGTGAATCTCCATCTTCAAGGCTTTCGGCATGCCCCCAACCTATTTTTGGAGATGATGGCCAATAAAAACGTTGTGAGTCGTATTTTTCAACGGCATTAGGAAGAATATCATGAAACACCTTTTTGTAATTTTCCCAAATTTCTGTCGAATCCTGATATGAGTAATTCAATGCTTTTTGCCATCCCCAATTATGCCATCCTTCGTCGACCTCATTGTTTCCACACCAAATTGCAAGGCAGGGGTGATTTCTCAGGCGTTTTATTGTAGTGCATGCTTCTTGTCTTACCGATTCAATAAAGTTGCTGTCGCCCGGATACATCGTGCAGGCGAACATAAAATCCTGCCAAACCAAAATCCCATTTTCATCACAATAATCATAAAAAATTTCGTCTTCATAAATTCCACCACCCCAAACACGTAACATATTCATATTGGCATCGACGGCTGAATTTATTAACCAATCGTATTGATCGGGCATTACTCTTGGCAGAAAATTATCCTGGGGAATATAATTAGCACCTTTCATAAAAACGGGGTAGCCATTTAGTTTAAAATAAAAACTTCTACCAATACTGTCCTTTTCCCTTATCACTTCCAAATCTCTGATTCCAATTCTAAAATTTTTTTCTTCAAACAGTTCCTCATTAATCTCAACTTTTGCCAAAAGCTGATATAAATGAGCTTCACCTAAACCGTTTGTCCACCAGAGTTTCGGTTCGTCTATCGAAAAATTAATTCGAATTTTATTTGTACCCTTAAAAAAACTTTCTTTGCGAGAAAAATATATTTCTGAATTCTCAAGGTTTTCAATTGACAACTCAACTTCAAGGCTTGATGCTAATTCTACCTCAAAAATTGCCGTTAAATGTGCAGTTTCTTTTGTTATTTTTTTTTGAATAATTTGAATATCCGAAATTTTCAATTCATCCCAAATTTGAATATAAACCGGTTTCCAAATCCCGAAACTAACAAATCGAGGGCCCCAATCCCAACCATATTGATATGGAGCTTTACGCGAATAAGCCCTTTGGTCGGGAAGATTATATTTATGTTTAGAAGCTTTTATCGAATCAATTGTAACGGGCGAATAAAACTTCAGTAAAAGAGAATTCTCCCCCTCTTTAAGGTATTTTTTGCAGTTAACATTCCACTCTCTGAACATATTATCGGCCTGCAGGATTAGAGTATTGTTCAAAAAAACATCGGCATAAGTATCAATTCCTTCAAATATCAATTCAATATTATTCATTTTCAAAACTGAAGAATCAATAAAAAATGTATTTTTATAATCCCAGTTTTCAGTTTCTATCCACTGCAAATCCTTTTCATTAGAACGATAAAACGGATCCTCAATAATTTCATTTGTCAATAAATCGGTGTGTAGGGTTCCGGGAATTTCGGCATCCATCCAATCTGTTTCACCTGCTTTTTGAAATTTCCAATTAGAATTTAAAACTATTATTTTTCCGCTCGTTTCATCTTCTCTTTGACAGTAAGTTAAAATAAAAACAATTAAAATTATTATTGAAAAAAACCAGAATTTAGTTTTCATATTTCTTGTTTTTTGTTCCTTGTTTTTTGTTCCTTGTTCTTTGTTCCTTGTTCTTTGTTCCTTGTTCTTTGTTCCTTGTAAAATTATTAAGCTAAAACGGAAACTCCTCTTTATAATCAACTTTTTTGCCTGATGATTTTTGCTTTGTTTTTTCAATTTTTAAATGTAAAGCATTTCCATCAACAAAAATGGCTTTGTATGGCTTTGTCGGGCAAGCATATTCACACGCTCCACAGCCGATACAAATTTCACTGTCAACCTCAGGAATTCTAAGATTGTTTCCATAAGGAATCATATCCACAGCTTTGGTTGGGCAATGTTCCGAGCATGCTCCACAATCGGTGTTTTCGGTGTAAACGATGCAGTTTTCCTTAATAAAATGGGCAATTCCGATTTGTGTAAGTTTTTTGTTTTCAAGTTCTATTGGAAGAATGGCCCCGGTTGGACAAATTTCGCTACACTTAACACATTCAAAATTACAAAAACTCGTATAAAAATCCATTTTGGGTTGCATAATACCTTTTAAGCCATATTCGAGAAATGAAGGTTGTAGCACCTTTGTCGGACAATTACTTACACAAAGTTGGCAGGCAATGCAAAATTCGGTAAAATGATTTAAGCCATTAGAACCTGGCGGACAGACCTGAGTAGTTTTCTGCTCAACAACTTTTGTAAGTTTTTCAGGTAAAATACCTGATTTTGCTTTTAAAATAAATGGCAAACCTAATAATCCGAGTGTTGCTCCCGAAATAATTTTTCTTCGTGATTTATCCGATAATTCGCTATTGTTTTTTTTACTTTCTTTTAAAGATAATTTATAAGAAATTCCATTCAAATTACAAGCAGAAAAACAATCGAAACAATTTATACATCGCGAAAAATCAATGGTTTTGTTTTTTGTATCAATACATCCGGCTTTGCAAACAAATTCGCATTTGCGGCATGAAATGCACGCTTTCTCATCAATTTTAATTTTAAATATCGAAATTTTTGAAATTAAACCCATTAGAGATCCAAGCGGACAAATTGTATTACAAAAAATTCTTCCTCTTGTTGAGGCAAGAAAAATTAATGTTACTAAGAAAATTGCTGTAAAAATTATTGTCAATAGATCGCTATCTTTTACTTCTACCGTAAAAAAATAATAGTTATTAAAACTCTCGAATATACCGGCAAGTAAATTGTTTACACCATAATAAACTGGTCTGATTAAGTTTGAAACAATACGGCCAAAATTACTGTAAGGATCCAATAAATTTATCAAAACCATACTTCCAAACACAGCAAGCCCAACAGAAGCAATCATTATAGAATATCGAAGAAAATTTCGAGCTTTAAGAAAAACGAATTTTCTTTTTCTGATTTTATTTGAGAGATAAATAATTACATCCTGAAGTATTCCCAAAGGGCAAATTGTTGAACAATAAACTCTCCCGAATAAAACAATTGTTATTATCACAATAATAAATCCGCTTGCCGCAATACTGAAAGTTGTTATAAAATTTAAAACCGAAGGAATAAATTGCAGATAAAAAAAACCGCTAATGAATTCTGTTGAGAAAAAATCATTAAAATCTAAAAACAAAAAAGTTGAAATAATAAGAAGCAATAAGGAAATAATTATCCTAATAGTTCTTAAATGCCTAAATTTCATTCGGATTATACAATTATCCTATTAATTGAAAGTTCTTTAAGATTACGGTTTCCAATACCCATTTCGTCTGCAAAAACAATATAATTTATTTCGTTGGGTTCAAGATCAACTAATTTAGTTGCTGCTGCATCTATCGCGACAATATCTGTTGAAATAAGCTGCTGTTTCATTGCCACAACATCATCAATTGAAACACCTCGCGGACCGTTTTCCATCATAACATTATAGGCATCAACTATATTAAGATCGGGCTTACAGATAGAAGCACAATCGGCAATACATTGATGCAAATCGTTTCTATGCCAAAACATTCTATCCCAAACAATACCCATCAAGTTTTTCATGGCAATAGTAAGCCTTGTTGATGAATGACTCTTTAAAACCGGAACGTTAATAAAAACATCCGAATCAAGAATCAATTCATGAACCTTTGCATTTTTTAATTTTTTACCATCAGGGATTTCAATTTCGCGATAATATTTTTCGGAATTACCGGGGACGATTTTACCACCTGCGTCCTTAACAGCTTTTTCTATTCCACTGTTTTGATAGGTCTTAGTCCATTCGTCGCAAGTATTATCAAAAACAAAAACATCTTTTGCACCAGCATCAAAGCAATGCTCAATGATTCTTGCAACGAGTTTAGGATTTGTGTTTGCTGCTCTTTCAGGAACGGCATCCCAACCAATATTCGGTTTTACGACAACACTTTGACCCTGTTTTACATATTCTTTCATGCCACCAAGTGATTCAATTGCCCTGTCAAACATAAAATCTGGCTCACCTCCTTTAATTGCAACCATATCATAAGGCCCCTCGGGGTTTACCACAGGTGACCCAAATATTTTACCGTAACTTCCAATCGACATAGTAGTTCCGGCAATAATTCCGGCATTTATTCCTTTTTTTAAAAAATCTCTACGTTTCATATTTTAGTAATTATCAGATTCTCTTTTTATATTTTATTTGGATTGTATCGTAAGCTTAAGTTTTTAATTTCTTATTTTTTGAAACTTTACAAAATTAAATTATTAAATTTTTTCGCACTAAAAATACAAAAAATTAAACTTGTTAATGATTTTATTTTATTTTTGAAGAAAAATCAGGAATAATACATTTTTAAATTTCCTGATATTAAATAAATTTGACATATTTTTTATGCAAAGCTCTAAACTAATAATAAACAATTTAAATTAGGCCAATGAAAAACATTATTGCACTAACGACAGCAAAAACAAATATTAGAAGCATCATTTTTGATTTTCTTGCTTTAACATTTATCTACTTAGTTCCGACTTTTTCTCACTTGCTAAGTTTTCCTTTATACCTGATAGAACCCATGCGATTAATGTTAATAATTGCTTTAGTACACACAACAAAACGAAACGCATATTTAATTGCCTTCAGCCTACCTTTATTTTCATTTCTTATTTCCGGGCATCCGATGGTATTAAAAACCGCTCTAATTTCTTTGGAACTTTTGCTTAATGTTTGGTTATTTTTTAAATTTAGTGCTATAATTAAAAACAAATTTGCTCCTATTTTAATTAGTATCGTTTTAAGTAAAATATTTTATTATGCTGTTAAATTTGCTTTTATAAGTTTTGCGCTTCTTTCAACAAATCTCGTTTCAACACCGATTTACATTCAGTTGATCACAACTATTGCATTTAGCAGTTATTTGTTTTTGATGTTAAGAAAAAAGGGTGTTGGGAATTCAGAAAATTAAATTTAATCCGATACCTCTAAAAAATATTTAGCTAAAATTTTTAGTACACAAAAGGTTTTAGGATAACAAAAGTGTTTTTACAATCATCGCAATAGTTTTATTATCAGCACTACCGCCAAGTTTTTTAGATGCAATTCCCATAACTTTTCCCATATCTTTTATGGTTTTTGCATTGGTTTCTTTAATAATATCATTGATTATTTGTTTCAAATCATCTTCGCTAATTTGTTCAGGGAGATACTGTTCAATTATTTCAGCTTGATAATACTCAGCTTCAGCTAATTCTTTGCGATTATTTTCTAAATATATCTCGCCTGATTCTTTCCGTTGTTTTACTAATTTCTGTAGTAATTGGATTTCAAGTTCCTCAGGCATTTCTCCTTTACTTGTATCTTGTCCGGTTTTTGCAATCAATAATGCGGATTTTATGGCTCTTAGAGCTTCCAGCTTTTTTTTATCTTTTGCCAGCATTGCTGCTTTCAGATCATCATTTATTTTATTTGAAAGGCTCATTTTTAATTGTTGTATTATTAAATAGAAAATTTATTTCATTACTTTTTCAGATAAATATTTCTTCTTTTGTCAGGTTTCTAAAAATTTCTATAAGATTTTCTGATTAATCAGCTTTATCGTGCAAAAATGGATTTTCTTCCTTAAGATTACACTCCTTGTCGTTGTTAACAGTTAATTGATGAACATTAGATTCAGAAGATAGTTTTGTCTCAGACAGTTCAACATTTCGCCTGACAAATGCCGGTTCTTTTTCAAGCTCACTTATCTCATGGGGTGATTTGAGTTTAATACTCATATCTTTAAGCTTTTGAATCCTAAGCTTAGCCCTTTGATCCATTTCTCTTTGCTTAATTTCAAATTGGTTGGTATTATCATTGGCAGCAAAAACATTTGTTTCACCAACATGGTCGTTGGTGATATTCGTTTTCTTTACCAATATAGGTTCTGTGATTTCGCTCTGATTTATTGTTTTCTTTTCTTCAACATTCGGTTTTGCATTAAAAGCAATTGTTTCGTTTTTTGTTTCTGGTTTGGATTTATTTTCTATTTTAGATTCTGTATTTAAATCAGAATTATTTCTTAATAAAGTTATTTCAGAAACTGTTTCTTTTTCTTTTACAGGCTTAGGAGGTTCAAAATTTGACTTTCTTTCACTATTTAAAGTACCAATAATTGTTTTAGTTTTTTTCTCTTCAGCATTTCTTTTGGAGTCAAAACCGGTTGCAATCAATGTAATGCTAATTTTAGCACCTAAAGATTCTTCATAACCGTTACCCCAAATAATTTCGGCATTCGATCCGGCTTCATTTTGAATATAATCGGTGATTTCAATCACTTCATCCATAGATATTTCTTCAGTTCCAGAAGCAATAAAAAGCAGGATATTTGAAGCCCCTGAAATATCATTATCGTTTAACAAAGGAGATGACAGGGCTGTTTCGACAGCAATTCTTGCCCTGTTTTCACCTTCGGCTTCAGATGAACCCATAATAGCTTTACCACTATCTTTCATAACAGTTTTCACATCCTCAAAATCAACATTGATATATCCCGTAACCGTTATAATTTCGGCTATTCCTCTTGCAGCAGTAGCAAGTATATTATCAGCTTTTTTGAAAGCTTCCGAGAGTTTCAAATCACCGTGCAGTTCTCTTAATTTATCATTGCTAATAGTTAAAAGAGTGTCAACATGTTGTTTTAGTTCGTTGATGCCTTGCTCGGCTTGCATTTTTCTTTTTCTGCCTTCAAATGAGAAAGGAAGCGTAACAATTCCAACGGTGAGGATGCCCATTTCTTTAGCAATTTCAGCAATTACCGGAGCAGCACCTGTACCTGTTCCTCCGCCCATTCCTGCCGTAATAAATAACATATTGGTATTCTTCTCAAAAATTTCCTTTATCTCATCAATATTTTCCAATGCCGACTCTTTTCCAACATTTGGGATTGATCCAGCACCCAAGCCTCTTTTTCCTAATTGGATTTTTGTTGGTATTGGACTACTTTTTAAAGCTTGCGCATCGGTGTTGCATAAAATAAAGTCAACTCCGGTGATTCCCTGCTTAAACATGTGGGTTATTGCATTACTGCCACCACCACCAACTCCTATCACTTTAATTATTGATGATTGATTTTTAGGTAAATCGAATTCTAACATAGTCATTATTTTTATTACTGAGGTAAAATTAATTATTTAAATCGCTTGTTTATTTTAATTTTTTGATTACTTATTAACAAAATCATTGTTAATTACTTTTTATTCCACTTGATCTTTCTCAAACCAATCTTTAATAACATCAAGATAAGATTTTCTGTTTTCAGTAGATTTACTTTTTATTTTATGTTTTCTTTTTTGTTTTTTGCTAACGGAATCAGTGAGTTCGAGTCTATCCAACTCTTTTTCATAACGATTAATTCCAACAATAACTAAACCTATTCCAGTTGCAAACATAGGCATTGCCATTTCATCAGGCACTTCATTTGCAAGATGTTCGTTCGGATAGCCAATTCTGGTATCCATTCCTGTCATAAATTCAGTTAGTTGGGAAATGTGTTTTAATTGCGAGCCACCTCCTGTGAGAACAATTCCGGCAATAAGTTTTTTTTCGTATCCCGAATTTTTTATTTCAAAATAAATGTGCTCAATGATTTCTTCCATTCTGGCTTGAATAATACTGGCCAGATTTTTTAAAGTAATTTCTTTTGGCGGCCTTCCCCTAAGCCCTGGAATTGCTACAATTTCTTCTTCTTTGTTTTCACTTGCCAGAGCTGATCCGAATTTTACTTTTAAATCTTCGGCATGTTTCCGGATTATAGTACAACCTTCTTTTATATCTTCGGTAATTGCATCTCCTCCAAAAGGAATAACAGCCGTATGCCGAATTATTCCATCCTGAAAAATAGCAATATCGGTTGTACCCCCACCAATATCAACAAGAACAACGCCTGCTTCTTTTTCGTCTTCGCCGAGAACTGCTTCTGCTGAGGCAATTGGCTCTAAAATTAAATTTACAACTTCTAAACCGGCTTTGCGAACACATTTATAAATATTCTTTGCGGCTGTGGTCTGTCCGACAATAATATGAAAATTGGCTTCAAGTGAGTTTCCGAGCATCCCGATAGGTTCGCGGATACCTTGTTCTTCGTCAATAATATATTCTTGTGGAATTACATCAATAATTTCTTCACCGGGGCTCATATTTAAATTATACATATTACTGTTCAGAGTATTGATCTCTTCTTTGGTAATTTCATCATCATTATTTTCACGAATAATGCTACCGCGATGTTGCAAACTCTTAATGTGCTGTCCTGCAATCCCTACATTTACATAATGTATCTCTACACCTGATTTTTGCTCTGCTTCTTTGATAGCAGTTTTTATTGATTGTACAGTATTTTCGATATTGGAAACCACACCTCTTTTTACGCCAAAAGAATCGGTTCGGCCGTGTCCTAAAACTTCAATTTTCCCAAATTCATCTTGCCTCCCAACTATACATGCAATCTTTGTTGTTCCAATATCTAAGCTTACTATAATTTCAGAATTACTCATATTTCTATTATTTTGAACATACTACTTGATTCAAATATTTTAAATTCACTACTTTATATTTATCCCAACCTACTCTTTTTAATCCATTTTTATAAAAAACAATCAAATTATCGAATTTCCTTTTCATATTGTTTGTGTCACCAAATTGTATTAAATGTTTTCCTGTCTTGGGAATTAATTCAAATTCATTTGCCTTATTAACATATATTTGCTCAATGGTTGCATTTAAAAATTTATTCGATTTAATATAATTTGCAAGTTTATACAATTTTAACAAAACAGCATACTCTTTATTGTTCTCAGAATTGAAAATTTTGTGCAGTTTTGAATATTTTATATTGATATTTCCGTTTGCTACAATTACTCTTGATGAAACACCTGTTTTAACAGGAATAATTATTCCATCAGTTGCGATATAAAAATTTTGCCCTGTTGAGTTTATTATTCGCATTAAAGCTTGTCTTTGAGTTATCCTTACCTTTAGATTACCGCCAAAAGAGGAAAATATTTCGGCATCAGACACATAAGGATTAGACTTGATTTTGTCTTCAAATTTTCCTAAATCAATTTCATTAATTTTTTTTCCAATTATGCTGTCTTTTGAGTTTGTGATTAAAGAATATATTTCATCTTCTGTTACATAAGGCTCATCACTATTGTTTCTTTTAATATTAACAATAACATCTTTACAAACAGATTCATTTTGAATTAAGCGAAAATACACTACGGCACTAATTATACCGGCGATTAAAATAATCCAAATCAATATATTAAATATTTTTCTCAATCTTATAACATTTGTTTTCTTAGAATAAACTCAATCTGATCAGTAATTTTATATATGTCTCCAGCCCCAAGGCTTAGCACTACTTCTTTTTTATTATTTTCAAGTTCAGAATACAATTCATGATTTTTTAAGAGTTTTTTGTTTTCAGTTTGAATTCTATCAAATATCAATTTTGAATTAATTCCATCGATAGGTTTTTCCCTTGCAGGATATATTTCCAATAAAATTATTTCATCTAAGAGTTCAAGACTTTTTACGAATTCATCAAGGAAATCTTTGGTTCGCGAAAATAAATGAGGCTGAAAAATACCACATATTTTTTTCTTAGGATACAATTGCCGAACCGCCGAAATAATTGCTTTCAATTCGTTTGGATGATGGGCATAATCATCAATATATACGAGTTTATCGGTATTAATTCGATAATCAAATCTGCGTTTAACTCCTGAATATGATTCAAGTGCCGATTTTATTGAAGCTAAATTTATACCAAATTCTAATGCAACAGCAATTGCTGCAATTGCATTTTCGATGTTATGAATTCCCGGAATAGAAAACATAAACTCATCAAGTTTCTTTTCGTTTTTAATTAAATCAAAGCGTGATTTTTCTCCCGAAAAATTATAATTGGATGTGTGATAATCAGCTTCTGAATCAAATGAATACGTTATTTTTTTCCCTGTAAAAGCTGTAGGTAAATTTAAACCGCTTTTAATAATTAGCTTTCCACCATGTTTGATTTTATCGGCAAACAAAGTAAATGATTTCAGGAGATTATCGTAATTTCCATAAATGTCGAGATGATCGGCATCAATTGAAGAAATTACAGCAATATTTGGGTTTAACGACAAAAATGATCTATCGAATTCATCAGCTTCTGCAATGAATACCTTGCTGTTTTCGGAATACTGCAAATTGGAATCAATATTTTTTGAAATTCCACCAATAAATGAAGTGCAAGCAATTGCCGCTGTATTGAAAATGTGAGAAATAATTGACGAAATACTTGTTTTGCCATGAGTTCCGGCAATAGCAATTAAGAACTCATCATTTGTTATTTCACTAAGAATTTCCGAGCGTTTTTTGATTATTAAACCTTTGTTGCTAAAAAATTGAAATTCTTTATTGCTTCTATCAATTGCTGGTGTGTAAACAACAAGATCAATTTCATGAGGAATTTTTTCAATATTTTCTTCAAAATGGATTTTCATTCCTTCGCTAATCATCTGCTCGGTTAAAAGTGAATTTTCTCGGTCATATCCATATATTTCAACTCCATTTGCATTTAGATATCTTGCAATAGCGCTCATTCCTATTCCGCCAATCCCCAGAAAATAAACTTTATGTATTTTACTAAAATCAATCATCTTTTTTCAATCACTTCCTTTACATTTAAATAATATAAGAATTTGGTTTTTAATTTTCTATCAATTTCATAATCTCATCAACAATTTTTCCGGCGGAATTTTGAATTGCCATCTTTCCGATATTATTTTTTAATATATTAATACGGTTTTCATTTTTAAATAAATCAATAATAGTTTTTCCGAGTTTTTCTTTTGCTTCGTAGTCGTTAATTAAAATAGCAGCCTCATTATTAACAAGATTCAAAGCATTTTTGGTTTGATGATCTTCGGCAGCTGAAGGTAGGGGAACAAAAATTACGGGTTTTTTTACGGCTGTTAGCTCAGAAATTGCGATGGCTCCTGCACGAGAAATCACAATGTCGGCAGCAGCAAAAGCCATATCCATCCTATTAATAAATTCAAAAACTTTAATATTTATATTTCCCAATTTTTTTTGCGAATCAATTGCTTTATCAATATAGTATTTACCTGTTTGCCAAATAATTTGGATATTATTATCAATTAATAGATTAAGATTTGCATCAATGCTCTCATTAATAGATTTTGCTCCCTGGCTTCCTCCAATAACGAGTAAAGTTTTTTTGTCGGTGGATAAATCAAAAAATTTCAAAGCTTCGTTTCGTTTACCGCTAATATCGATAACTTCTTCACGAATGGGATTTCCTGTGATAACAATTTTTGATTTGTCGAAATATTTATCCATTCCTTCATAAGCAACACAAATTTTATCAACAGATTTTGAAAGAAGTCTGTTGGTAATTCCAGGAAATGAATTTTGCTCCTGAATTAGAGTAGGAATACCTGATTTTTGAGCCATTTTTAATGCCGGCCCACTTGCATAACCACCAACTCCAATTGCAATATCCGGTTTGAATTTTTTAATTATCTTTCTTGATTTCAATAAACTAAGAGTTAGTTTAATGGGAAACGACAAGTTTTTAATATTTATGTTTCTTTGAAATCCACTTATCCAAAGTGCTTCTATTGGGTAGCCGGCCTCAGGCACTTTAGACATTTCAATTTTTCCCTTTGCTCCAATAAATAATATTGACGCATCGTTTAAACGCTTTTTCAGTTCATTTGCAATTGCAATTGCCGGAAAAACATGTCCTCCGGTTCCTCCACCACTAATTAATATTTTATATTTTTTTATCAAATTCTTAAACTTAAATCTTAAATCATTATGCGGTCGCTAAATTGAGTTCAATATCCGTTTCTTCTTGCACTTCTCTGCTGACGCTCAAAATAATTCCAACAGAAATACATGTAAACCAAATCGAAGTTCCTCCCATACTTACTAAAGGAAGCGTTTGTCCGGTAACAGGCAAAATGTTTACAGCAACAGCCATGTTTATCATTGCTTGAAAAATCAAACTAAATCCAATTCCAAAAGTAATGAAGGTTCCGAATTTCCCTTTAATTTTTGTTGCAATTCTTATTACTCTGAAAAAGAAAATCAAAAACAAAAGAACAATAAAAATGCTCCCGACAAGTCCATATTCTTCAACAATAATTGCAAAAATAAAATCAGAATATGGGTGGGGCAAAAAATTTCTCTGGGTACTATTTCCGGGAAATTTTCCAAAAATTCCTCCCGAAGCAATTGCAATTTTTGATTGGTCAACTTGATAATTATTGTCTTCTCCCTCACCAAAATGAGCTTCAATTCGTTTTTTCCATGTCATTAACCTACCTTGATTATCTTCAGGTAAAGAAAATAAAATCGCAATAAATATTGATAAACTAATTATTCCGATTCCCAGTAAAGAAAGTAAATATTGAGTTTTTATTCTTCCTATAAAAATTAAAACTAAACAACTTACAAATAGCATTGCTGCCGTTGAAAAGTTTTCCGGTAAAATTAACCCGCAAACTATTAAAACAGGTAACATTATTGGGACAAAAGCTGTTTTAAAACTTTTAATTGTATCTTGTTTTTTTGATAACAGACGTGATAAAAAAACTATCAAGGTTAGTTTTGCCAAATCCGAAGTCTGGAATGTCAAATTAAAAGGTAAAAGTAAACCACGACGAGCATCGTTTAAATCAACACCTATAAAAAGAGTTATAATTAACAAAGGAACAACAACATAAAAAGCAATCTGAAAAATTCTCGAAAAATAAATATATTTTACTCTATGTGTAAAATAAATCAAAGAGAAACCAAAAACAAGTATAATAAAATGCTTAATCATGTAATATTCGGTATTACCTGATTTAAACTTATATGCAAGTGTTCCTGTTGAACTGTAAACTGCTAACAATGAAAAAACTGACAGCAGTATAACTACAGCCCAAATTACTTTATCTCCTTTTATGTTTTTTAAAACTCTCGACATTTTTAAAGTTTTCTGACTTCATTTTTAAATTGCCATCCCCGATCTTCATAATTTTCAAATAAATCGAAGCTTGCACAGGCCGGTGACAATATCACAACATCGTTTGGCAAACCAAAAGACAAAGCAATTTCGACTGCTTCGCCCATTGAAATTGTATCAATAATTGAATTCACATCATCGGCAAATGCATTTCTGATTTTGCTATTATTAAGACCTAAACAAATAATTGCTTTAACTTTTTCTTTTACTAAAGGCCGTAATTTTCTATAATCATTTCCTTTATCTATTCCACCGGCAATCCAAATTATATGTTTGCCCGGTTTATCACTTGTTTCTAAAGCATACCATGCAGAATTTACATTAGTTGCCTTTGAATCATTAATAAATTCTATTCCATGAATACTTGCCACGTATTCCAATCGATGCTCAACATTTTGAAAATCTGATAAGCTTTCTTTAATGTTATCTTTACGAATTTCAAAAGTGCGCGACACAATTCCTGCTGCCATCGAATTATACAAATTGTGTTTGCCTTGAAGGGCTAAATTTTCTAATGTTATATTCATTATTTTTGAATTAATTCTAATTATAAACTCACTTTTTATAATTTTTCCTTTTTCGATTTTCTTTAGAAATGCCCCATCAGTTTTTAGGCATTTTTTAATCGAAAAAGGAAAACATTTTGCATTAATTTTTCTTTTCGTTATCTCATGACTTGATACTTTATCGTCTAAGCAATAAATGAAATAGTCATTTTTAGTTTGATTTTGAAGAATTCGGAACTTGGAATCAATATAATTTTGAAAACTGTTATTATATCTGTCGAGATGATCGGGAGTTATGTTTGTTATAACTGCTGTATCAGCTTTGAAATCATACATCCCATCAAGTTGAAAACTGCTTATTTCGAGGACATAATAATCAAAATTGCGTGTTGCAACTTGCATTGCGAAACTTTGCCCGATGTTTCCGGCTATTGCGACATTTAATCCAGCATTTTTTAAAATATGATGGATAAGAAGCGATGTCGTTGTTTTACCATTACTTCCGGTAACACAAATCAAAGTTGCATCAGTATAACGTCCGGCAAATTCAATCTCCGAAATAATTGGAATTCCTTTTTTTATAATTTTCTTAATTATTGGAATATTATCAGGGATTCCCGGGCTTTTAATTATTTCATCGGCACTTAAAATTTTATCATCCGAATGTTTTCCTTCTTCAAATTTTATTTCATAATGTAAAAGAACGTCTTTATATTTTTTTTTAATTTTTGCTTTATCGGATAGAAATACTTCAAAGCCTTTATTTTTAGCCAACACTGAAGCCCCTACTCCACTTTCGCCACCTCCTAATATGACTTTTAGTTTTTTCAATTTCCATAAGTTAATTCAATTATTATTTTATTTAATTATCTAAGTTTTAATGTTATAATTGTTAATACTGCCAACATGATTCCAATAATCATAAATCGTTGAACTATTTTTGGTTCTGCATAACCGAGTTTTTGATAATGATGATGAAGCGGAGACATTTTAAAAATTCTTTTCCCTGCTCCATGTTTTCGTTTTGTATATTTGAAATAACTAACCTGCATCATTACCGAAAGACTTTCAATCAGGAATATTCCACATAGAATCGGGATTAAAAGTTCTTTACGAATAATTATTGCAAAAACTGCAATAATTCCACCTATAGCCAAGCTTCCGGTGTCGCCCATAAATACCTGGGCAGGATATGTGTTATACCATAGAAATCCGATAGTTGCACCAACAAAAGCACTAATAAAAATTGCAAGTTCACCGGTATTTGGGATAAACATTATGTTCAAATAATTTGAAAATATTATATTACCGGAAACCCATGCCAAAATTGCAAGGGTTGCACCAATTATCGCTGAAGTCCCTGCTGCAAGGCCATCAACACCATCGGTTAAATTGCTACCGTTCGATACGCCAACAATTATTAGTATCACGATTGGGATAAAAATTATAAACGACCATTTTTCGTAACCATCTCCAAGCCACGATAATAAAATTGAATAATCGAATTCATTATTCTTTACGAAAGGAATTGTTGTTTTTGTTGATTTTTGAGAATTACTTGAGAAAGCATTGATGTTTTCGGTTTGTAATTCTTCAGTAATAACAGTTTCACTTGATATTTTTTCTCTAATAATAATATTGTCGTTATAAAGCATCGTAATCCCAACTACCAATCCAAGAGTTACTTGTCCTAAAATTTTAAATTTTCCTGCAAGCCCTTTTTTGTCTTTCTTAAAAACTTTAATATAATCATCAACAAATCCGATGATTCCAAGCCAGAATGTTGTAAAAAGCATCAACAAAATGTAAATATTGTCGAGTTTGGCAAACAGCAAAGTTGGGATAATGATTGCACCAAGAATAATTAAACCTCCCATTGTCGGTGTTCCAGTTTTTTGGATTTGTCCATCAAGGCCCAAATCTCTAACTGTTTCACCAACTTGTTTTTTTATTAACAAATTGATCAGGCTTTTCCCAAAAAATAATGAAATCAACAATGAGCTTATTATTGCTAATGAAGCCCTGAATGAAATATATTGAAACACTTGAGCTCCGGGGAAACTAAATGTATTTTCAAGATATTCGAATAAATAATATATCATGATTTATTCAGCATTATTAGTTAACAATATTTTTTTCACAATTTTTTTATCATCAAATGGATATTTCACACCTTTAATGATTTGATATTTCTCATGTCCTTTACCGGCAACTAAAATAATATCACCGCTATTTGTCAGAGCACATGCTGCTTTAATGGCTTCTTTTCGGTCGATTATAGAAATCACTTTTTTATTATAATGAACATCAACTCCTACCTTCATTTGATCAATAATTTTTTGAGGGTCCTCTGATCTTGGATTATCGGAAGTTAGTATAACTCTATCGCTTGACTCGCATGCAATTTTTGCCATCAGTCGTCTCTTTTCCTTATCTCTATCTCCTCCGGCACCAACAACACAAATCACTTTGCTATTGAGAGATTTAATTCTTTGAATCACGTCCAATACATTTTTCAAAGCATCGGGAGTGTGAGCGTAGTCGATTATTGCAATTTTCTTTTCGGGACAATTTATAATATCGAATCTTCCTTCGGCAGGTTTCAAATTACTTAAATTTTGTAAAATTTCTGATTTATCTAAACTAAGTAAAATTGCTGATGCGTAAACTGCAAGAAGATTATAAGCATTGAAATCACCGACAAGTTTAAACCAAACTTCAACACCGTCAATATTTAATTGTAAACCTTCAAATTGATCTTCAAGAATTTTGCTTTTAAAATCGGAAGCAGATTTTAAACTGTAGGTATATTTTTTTGCTTTTGTATTTTGAAGAATGATTTTTCCATTTTTATCATCAATATTTGATAATGCAAAAGCATTTGGATGTAAATAGTCGAAGAATTTCTTTTTAGTTTTTAAATATTCTTTAAATGTTTTATGATAGTCCAAATGATCGTGAGTGATGTTTGTGAAAACTCCACCGGCAAACTCCAAGCCTGCAATTCTGTTTTGATCAATAGAATGAGAGCTTACTTCCATAAAACAATATTCACAATTGTTTTCAATCATTTGATTTAGCAAACTATTGATTTGTAAAGCATCAGCAGTTGTGTGAGAAGAAAGAACAATTTTTTCATTAACAATATTTTGTATTGTTGAAAGCATTCCTGAAGCAAAACCCATGGATTTAAATAATTGATATAATAAATCCACAATTGTAGTTTTTCCATTTGTTCCGGTAACACCGATAAGCTTTAGTTTCGAAGAAGGATTGTCAAAGAAATTAGATGCAATTATACCCAAAGCATAACTGCTTTTTTTTGTAAGGAGATAGCATACATGTTTTTCGATTACACTTGGAATTTCTTCACACACAACGGCAATAGCACCATTTTTAATAGCTTGGTTGATATAATTATGGCCATCAACTGAGCAACCTTTTACAGCAACGAATAAATCTCCTTTCTCAACTTTTTGCGAGTTAAATTCAATTGAAGAAATTTCAATATCAATTGCCCCATAACTTGCAATTAGTTCTACACCTTTTATTATTTCAGTAATTTTTTTCAATTTCTATTTTTAAGTTGTTTTGAGGTTTAAAATAATCTCTCTTCCTTTTGTAACCGGTGTACCTGCTTTAATTGATTGATGTTTAACGATTCCCCTACCTTCAATTTTTGGATTTAAACCAATTGATTCGAGAAGGAAAATTGCATCTTTTGCACTCATTCCCATTACGTTAGGTATTGTTTCGGTTTTAATATTTTTTGATTCTAATTTTATTTTATCATTATAAAAAGAACTTGCGACCCATTCGTTTGTTGAATTTGCCGAATCGAAGACAAATCCGAGATCATGGTAAAAAACCTGCAAATCTTCCTGGTTTCCGGTTTTAACTAAAGGGGCTGATAGTTTAATTTCCTCTTCATCATTTATGTAATGAATATTTAAGCTATTTGCATAAACTTTATCTGAAATTTCTTTAAACACCGGAGCTGCTACCGAACTTCCATAATAATATCCGGCAGTTGGTTTGCTAATTACAACAATACAAGAGTATTGAGGTGATTCGGCAGGAAAATATCCTACAAAAGTTGAATTGTAATTCTCCTTATCATAACCTTGATTTCTGTTCGCAATTTGGGCTGTACCTGTTTTACCGGCAATCTTATATACTGAATTTTTAATCCTTTTCGCCGTTCCAACTTCAACAACTCCTTCTAATAAACTTTGAAGTGTATCAATAGTTGAAGATGAACATATTGATTTATTTATCAAAACAGGTTCAAAGACTTCAAGTGTTTTTCCTCCTTGTTGTATTTCCTTAACAAACAAAGGCTTCATCATCTTCCCTCGATTTGCAATTGAATTATAAAAGGTTAAAATTTGTAAAGGAGTCAACGTTAATTCATAACCTATCGACATCCAAGGAAGTGAGGTTCCATACCAATATTGTTTATTATCAGGATGTTTGATAACCGGATTTGACTCACCTGCAATTTCAATTCCCAATGATTTATTTAATGAAATATCATAAAGTTTTTCGATAAATTTTTCCGGATGATCTTTATAAGCATCGTAAATAATTTTTGAAATTCCTACATTGGATGAAAGCTGAAAAGCTTCCCTGCAAGTAATTTTTCCATCTTTGATTTTATGGGCATCGCGCATGGTACGATTGTAATACACTTTCCATCCGTCACCTGTATCGATTGTGTCGGATAAATTAACTTTTTCGTCATCCAAGGCAACCAACATTGAAGCAAGTTTGAAAGTTGAACCGGGTTCAACACTTTCGTGGATAGCATAATTATAAATTTCTTTATATATTTTATCGGTAGAATCATATTGAAGATTTGCAATTGCTTTAACAAAACCTGTTTCCACTTCCATCAAAACAGCACAACCTTGGTAAGCTTTATGTTGTTCGAGATGCCGCATCAAAGCATTTTCGGCAACATCCTGAAAATTCACATTAATGCTTGTAACAATATCTTTTCCACGTTTCGGTTCAATTTCCGACTCATTATGAATGGGTTTCCAATCTCCATTACTTATTCTTCTTCTTAATTGTTTTCCTTTTGCACCTTGTAAAATATCTGAATAAGCACCCTCAATTCCAACGAAAAATTCTTTCGTTTTATTTTCAAAACCAATGGTTCGTTTTGCAAGGATTGAATAAGGAAGTTTTCTTCTGGTTTTTTGGTGTACAATAAGTCCGCCGCTATATTTCCCCTGCCTCAAAATCGGAAATTGTTTTAGTTTTTTCAATTCCGAATATGTTGCGGCTCTTTTCAGTAATAAATACCTGTTTTTCTTTCTGTTCTTTTGTAAATATCTTTTATATTCAGATTTTGATTTATCTTTAAATAGTCTTGAAAGACAAAAAGCAAGTGAATCGATTTTTTCATTAAAAACAGCCTTGGAAATTAAAGGAGAAGCAACATCCATTCTGATTTCGAATATTGGAATGG
Source organism: Bacteroidales bacterium (assembly GCA_016342645.1). Taxonomy (GTDB): domain Bacteria; phylum Bacteroidota; class Bacteroidia; order Bacteroidales; family JAEINX01; genus JAEINX01. The sequence goes on from JAEINX010000007.1 coordinate 32,586, forward strand.
AAGTAGCTAAAAGACTTCCATCATCAGCAAAAATATTTCCTCTTGCAGCATCTATTGAAAAATATCTCATTTCTTGTTTTTGGGCCTTGAGCATTAATTGGTCGCCTTCGTATATTTGGATCAAAACAAGTTTTCCTATGACTATTAATGCAAAAATCATTACACTGAAATAGGTCAGATAAATTCGCCATAGTATGTCTCTTTTAATGTCTTTCAAACTTCTTTTATTTATTTTTTCGATTTTCTCGGAATTGATTATTATTTCAAATTATTTTACTTTTTTTTAACAAATATTTTATATGGAGGAGTTGTCGATTCTTTTATCCCCTTTGATTTTAGCCTATCAGCCAAACTTGATTGTTTCGTCAATTCCATTAATTCTGATTTTGTATTTATATATTCAAATCTTAATTCATTTACTTGATTTTGTTTGCTTTGAATTTGTCGTATCAATTTTTCTCCGTAATAGGTGTTTCCAATGTAAATAACTGCAAGGCTCGTAATAAACAAAAGGAAAGGTAAAAGTCTAATCGACTTTTTTTTAGTAAGAAATTCTCCATTAATGACATTGTGCAAAGATTTACTTACCGGATTTTCCTTATCCGATTTTTTATGCTTTATTTTAAATTTATTTGCCTTTGCTGCCATGATTAAATTTTTTCTGCAATTCTCAATTTTGCACTTCTTGCTCTGCTGTTTTTTTCAATCTCTTTCTCAGATGCAATTATTGGTTTTTTAGTTATAAGCTTGAATGGAGTTTGAGGAACACCAAAAAAATCTTTTTCAATATTTCCCTGAAGGTTTCCCGACCTGAAAAAATTCTTTATCAACCTATCTTCCAATGAATGATATGAAATTACAACAAACCTTCCTCCCGGACGGAGCACATCTCTTGATTGAAGAAGCATTTCTCGTAATGAATCCAATTCGTCATTGACTTCAATTCGCAAAGCCTGAAAGACTTTTGCGAGATATTTGTTTTCTTTTTCTTTTGGAATACATGTGGAAATCAGTTCTTTAAAACCTGTTATTGAGGCAATTTTTTGATCCTTGCGTTTCTCAACAATTAAACTTGCCAATTTTGAAGAATTATGTATTTCACCAAATTTGAAAAACATTTCTTTCAATTTCTCTTTAGGATACTCATTAAGAATGTTTTTAGCATCAAATTTATTCTTTCTATCCATCCTTAAATCCAGGTCTCCTTCAAATCTTATCGAAAAGCCTCTCTCCGGATTATCGAATTGAAAAGATGAAACTCCGAGGTCGGCAATAATACCATCAACAGGAATGGCTTTATAAAACCTTAAAAAATTCTTTAAATACCTGAAATTATTATTTACAAAAATCACTCTTTTATCATCGGGTAAGTTCCTTTCTGCATCTTCGTCCTGATCAAATACAATCAGCTTACCATCGCTTAAATGATTTAGTATTTCACTTGAATGGCCTCCACCACCAAAGGTTGTATCAACATATATGCCATTAGGTTTAATGCTTAGGCCAAAAACACTTTCATTTATTAAAACAGGATTGTGATACATTTTTGATTTATTATTCAATTTCAAAATCACCCATAACTTCTTCAGCTAAATCAGCAAGATCCTCGGCATCATAATAAACAACCTTTTCATATTCCTCTTTATCCCAAATCTCAATTTTGTTCACCACTGAAGCTAAAACTATTTCTTTTTTTATCTCACTGAAATTAATCAAGTTTTTTGGAATCAATAGTCTGCCTGCATTATCCAATTCAATGGTTTTTACTCCCGCCATAAATTTCCTAATGAAATCAACATTCTTTTTTCTGAAGCGATTAAGTTTGTTAATTCTTGTACTTTCAATATTCCACTCCGACATTGGATACAATTCAAGGCATTTTTGAAAAACACTTCGTTTGATTACAAAACCGGCCTTAATTTCAGAGGCTAATTGTGTTCTGAAAGCCGATGGAAACAACAATCTGCCTTTTGCATCGACTTTGCATTCATACGTCCCTATTATCCTTACCACAGATTTTTTATTTTTTGGGTGTAAATATAGCAATAAATTTCCCACAAATTTCCACTTTTTACCACTTGTTAATAATTTTTTTTTACATTTTTTTATTAATATTTGTAAAGATCACATAATATACTCATTTACTTGCGTTTAAATTTACATTTGTAAAATTATTTTTTTAAGAATTTTATTAATAAAAAATTCATTAATAAAATTGGAAGTAAATTCATTTAGTGAAAATATTTATGAACAATTGAAATCGTTTAATTTAAAAGAAATGAGTCCTAAAATCCTATTATTTCCACTGCAATTATTATTGTGTTTAGAATAATAGTTAACTTTGCTACAAAGTAATTGGAGAATTTGCTTTTTATAGAAGCTTGTTATGAAATACTTTTTAAAAGGATGAGAAATTATTAAAGGCTTTTTTACTAAAAAAATGGATATTCAAAACGAGACAGAAAAACGAGACGAAATAAAAAAAGAATTTCTCAATATTAAGAAAATTTTTTACAACAAAAGTCCGTCCATAGCTAAAATGGTTCCCAAGCTTGTTTATAATTATTTAAAAAAAATTATCCATGAATCCGAGCTAAATGAATTGATTTATAATAATAAAGATAAATTTGATTTTGATCTAATTAATTCGCTTCTTGAAGAATTTCAAATTAAGATAGTTGTAAAAGGTTTAGAAAATGTATCTTCCACAGGCAGAAATATAATTGCTTCCAATCATCCTTTAGGAGGATTTGACGGTTTAGCTTTAATGAGTGTTGTTGGGAAAATCAGAAAAGATATAGTTTTTCCGGTAAATGATTTATTGATGAATTTACCGAATATTAAAAATTTATTTATTCCGATTAATAAGCATGGAAGTAATGCAGAAAACGTGATAATTATTAATGACACTTTTGCTTCCGATGTTATGATTTTATTTTTCCCCGCAGGCTTAGTTTCACGAAAACAATCAGGTAAAATCCTTGACTTAGAATGGAAAAAGACTTTTATAACAAAAGCAAAAAGATTTAAAAGAGATGTTATTCCAACATTTATTGATGGACGCAATTCAAATTTTTTCTATAATCTTGCTAACCTCCGAAAATTTCTTGGAATAAAATCAAATATAGAGATGTTGTATTTATCTGATGAAATCTTTAAACAAAAAAACAAAACAATAAATATTGTTTTTGGAAAACCAATATCTTATTTAAAATTTGATAAAACAAAATCGGATCAAAAGTGGGCTGAGATAGTCAAAAAGGAAGCTTATTCACTCGCAAAATTCATAACAATTTAATAGAAAATTTCTAAGAATAAATTATGGAAACAATAATTTCCCCGATAGACAAATCATTGTTAGAGAAAGAATTAACAAAAGAGAAATTTATTAGAAAAACAAACAATGGCGACAACAGCATATATATCTTTTCTAATTATGATTCTCCAAATTTGATGAAAGAAATAGGAAGATTAAGAGAACTGACTTTTAGAGATGCTGGTGGTGGAACCGGAAAATCAATGGACATTGATAAACATGATATATCAGAAACACCTTTCAAACAATTGATTGTCTGGAATCCCGTTGATAAAGAAATTATTGGTGGATACAGGTTTATACATTGTAAAGAACTGACGGTTAACGAAAAAGGAATTGTTAGTTCTCCTACCTCAAAACTTTTTAAATATTCTAAAAAATTCATCAAAGATTATCTTCCTTACACTATTGAACTTGGCCGTTCCTTTGTTCAACCCACTTATCAACCGACTAATAATATCAGAAAAGGGATGTATTCCTTAGATAACATTTGGGATGGATTAGGTGCTCTGGTTATTGATAACCCGGATGTTAAATATTTATTTGGAAAAGTTACAATGTATCCGAGATTCGATTCATTAGCGAGGGATTTAGTTTTGTTTTTTATGTGTAAATATTTCCCCGATAAAGAAAAATTAATATTTCCTTATAAGCCCTTAAAATTATCAACAGAAAATAAAGTATTGAAAAGCATTTTTACGGGCTGTAATTATGATGAAGATTATAAAATTCTTATTCAGAAGGTTAGGGGATTAAATGAGCAGATTCCGCCATTGTTTAATGCATATATGAATTTATCGGCAACTATGAAAACTTTTGGTACAGCCTATAACGAGTCTTTTGGAAATGTCGAAGAAACCGGCATTATTGTAACTGTGGAAGATATTTATGATTTCAAGAAAGATCGCCATTTGTCAAGCTATAAAGAAGATGTTCCCTAAGATTTAATGTAATGCAAATTTACGATGCAAAATTCCTGAAAAGCAGTGCCAAAGTAAGTCAATGCCCCAAAAATGATTTGCCGGAATATGCTTTTATCGGTAGATCAAATGTTGGTAAATCATCACTGATAAACATGATTACAAACAATAAAAACTTGGCAAAAACCTCCGGCACACCCGGTAAAACTCAATTAATTAATCATTTTATTATTGATAATAACTGGTATATTGTTGATCTTCCGGGATATGGCTTTGCAAAAATTTCAAAAACAATCAGGGCAAAATGGGAAGTAATGATCATTAATTATTTAACCCAAAGGAAAAGTCTGATTTGCACTTTTGTTCTGATTGATATTCGCCTTAAACCTCAATCTATTGATCTTGAATTTTTAGAATGGCTTGCTGAGAAAGACATAGCTTTTATTATCGTTTTTACGAAATCCGATAAACTTAAAAAAGCTCAACTTTTAAAAAACATTACGGACTATAGGGATGCCTTGCTTTCTTTTTGGGAAGAACTTCCTTTATCAATTATCAGTTCTGCCATATCAAAATCAGGAAAAAAAGAAATACTGGAATTTATTGCTCAAACGAAATAAATTCACAAATCATAAATTAGGTATTTTTCTCCTTAAAATCTCTTATTCTACCAAAGGTTTTTCTTTTATTGGCAAATTTTAAATCATAAAAAATATCAACATAATAAGATAAAATATTCTTCAAGTCTTTCCTGTTAACCAAATGTTGTATTTTGTTAGTTTTGTATAGGCTATCGGTGCAAACGATTTCTCTATCAACATCAAAACCTGCTCCGGTTACTACTCTTGGCCCTGCAAATTCAACCAAACTACCTTTTTCACCAATCATAATATCCCCTTGTGTAACAAAACTGGCGTAAGCACCTCCTGTTGTGGGTTCGGTAATTACCGATAGAAATAATACTCCTTCTTTTTTCAGGTCTAATAAGGACATATTCATTTTTGCCATTTGAGCAAGTGCCATCGGGCCTTCATTCATTCTTGCACCCCCTGATGAGCAAATTGAAATTAAAGGGAATTTTTTCTTTACGGCATAATCGACTGTTCTTTTAAATTTTTCTCCAAAAACAGCACCAAATGAACCTCCAAAAAATTTAATATCCGTTATTGCCAAAATAACATTTCGTCCGTTAATCTTTGCAATACCTGTAACCAATGCTTCCTTTGAAAATGTTTTTCCTTTGATTTTTTCCAGCAATTCCTTATATCTTCCAAAATTATATCTTTCATTTCTGACTAACTGTTTTATAACCAAAGCACCTTCTATTTCAAGAAATGTATTTTTATCGCAAACTTTCTCTATTTGTTCCTCAATACTAAGATATTGGCCTTTACCACATTTTGGACAGGCATAAAAATTCTCTACATATTTTTCAAAAGAAACGAAACCACAACCACCTGCCACTCTGAATTTATTTTCTTCTTTATTCCATTCTTTTTCACATTCGTACAACTCAGTTTCTCCGATTCCTTCTTTTTCCAAATGGGCTTTCAACAATCCCATTGTATAGAAATCACCACGCTCAATATCAATGATTTTAATGTTTTTCGGTAAACTTCGTTTAGTTACTCTTTTTGCAAACTTATCGAAAAAACCATAGAATTTACCAAAATTTAAAACCTTTTCCCTTCTTTCTTTTAATAACTTTTTGACTGTTTTTATCCTAATTGTTTTTTTTCCGATTTTTTGCGGGTGCATCCATTCATTCAATGTTTTTGTTAAAGAGTTTTTGATAATCTTTATGGTAAATTCATAATTGGTATGAGCACCGGCTTTAGGTTCAGGAAGGATTTGATCAATCATTCCAATTTCCTTTATGTGCTCAGCACCCGGACGTAAAACTTCCAAAGAGTCCTTTATGGTTTCTTCTAAGCTTTCGCCGGCATTTAACCTTTTTTGAAATATTATCCTGCTGCAACTTTCAGGTGCAATCACTGAATAAAGTGCATTTTCAAACATAAAACTTTTGTCGGCGACTTGAAGTCCTAAGGCTCCACCACTACCGCCTTCACCAATAATATAAGAAATTGTTGGGGTTTCAATTCCACAGTACCGACTTATGCAATCTGAAATTAAAAATGATTGCCCGCCAATTTCCGATTCCATTGATGTATCTCCACCAAAAGTATCTATAAATGAGACTACAGGCATGTGTCTTTTTTCAGCTTCATCTAACATTTCAAGAGTGAATGCATATCCTTTTGCATTCATCATTCCTGTTGCCTGACTTTCTTTTCCTTTTCTTCTTTTTTCCTGGCCAAGTATCATGCAGGTCAATCCATTGATATTTCCTTTTGCAGCAATTAAGGAAGGATCGGGTGAATCTAAATAAATTGTTTTTTCAAAAACCTCTTCGATGATATCAGAACTTCGTATTCTTTCCGGATTTCTTATTAAATCGTAACGTTCTTTAAAGTTCTTATTTGGCAGGTGATTTTCTTTTTTCATATTGATTGGTATATAATTAGAAATATATAAATCTTATTATTTAAAAGAATTTCAACATATATTTTCTTTTAACCATATGCGATTAATGCTCCAAAATTAGAAAAGAATTGGAAAGGGGAGTAAATAATTTTAAAATAAATGAACTTTTTACTTTGGATTTGAAACTTAAATATTCATATTATACAGAAATTCTGTATTCTTATGAACTAACAATTATGATAATTTTTAATTAAAAGCTTTAGCATCTACGATTAATATTTACACATATTGATGATTTCATTTTGTTTTATTTTATTATTCAAGCTTTCCGTTGCTGAATTTTTAAAAATATACAGTAATTGTTTTGCCCACAATATTTTATATTTTAGTCTTTATTATGAACCCCAACTTTCTCTGTCAAGACTTCTGTAGTGAATGGCTTCTGCAAGATGCTCTGGTAAAATTTCCATGCTATTTTCTAAATCGGCAATTGTTCGTGAAACTTTAATAATACGGTCGTAAGCCCTTGCCGAAAGGCCAAGTCTTTCCATTGCATTTTTTAGTAATTCATTTCCCTTTTCATCAATTTTACAGATTTCACGCAATTGCCGTGAAGTCATTTGAGCATTGCAATGTATTGATTTTGTTTCATTAAAGCGTTCTTCTTGTATTGATCGTGCTTTAACAACTCTATTTCTCACAATTTCACTTTTTTCTTCTATTTTTTCATTTACCAATTCCCTGAAAGGAACAGGCACAACTTCTATATGAATATCGATTCTGTCCAATAAAGGGCCTGAAATTTTATTCAAATATTTTTGCACAATTCCCGGCCCGCAAACACAATCATGATCGGGGTGATTGTAATAACCACAGGGACAGGGATTCATAGCAGCTATAAGCATAAAACTTGCCGGATATTCAACGGTAAGCTTTGCCCGCGAAATTGTTACTACCCTATCTTCCATCGGTTGTCGCATCACTTCAAGGACTGTGCGTTTGAACTCAGGTAATTCGTCTAAGAAAAGAACTCCATTTTGAGCAAGCGATATTTCTCCCGGTTGTGGGAAAGTTCCTCCTCCAACCAATCCTGCATCACTTATTGTATGATGTGGCGACCTGAACGGACGAACTGAGATCAAAGAAGTTTCTTTGCTGAGTTTTCCAACAACCGAGTGTATTTTTGTTGTTTCGAGAGCTTCATGTAAATTCAAAGGAGGAAGAATTGATGGAAGGCGTTTGGCAAGCATAGTTTTCCCTGATCCCGGCGGCCCTATTAAAATTACATTATGTCCACCGGCAGCCGCAATTTCAAGAGCTCTTTTAATATTTTCTTGTCCTTTAACATCTGAGAAATCAAATTCATAAGAATTAAGTTGAGAATAAAATTCGTTCCTTGTATCAATCACAGTTGCTTCTAATTCAATCTCATCATTGAAAAAATCAATAACTTCCTTGATGTTTTCAACTCCCAAAACCTCTAAATCGTTGACAATGGCAGCTTCTGAGGCATTGGCTTTTGGAAGAATAAATCCTTTAAAGCCATGTTTTCGGGCTTCTATTGATATTGGTAATGCGCCTTTAATTGGTTGCAATCCACCATCGAGGGAAAGTTCACCCATTATTAAATAATCGCCAATTTTATCGGATTTTATTTGTTCGGAAGCAGCAAGTATCCCAACTGCAATAGTCAAATCATAGGCTGATCCTTCTTTACGAATATCAGCAGGAGCCATATTTATTACAATTTTCTTTACGGGAATTTTATATCCATTATTTCTTAGAGCAGCTTCAATCCTTTGATGACTTTCTTTTACGGCACTATCGGGTAAACCTACCATAAAAAATTGTACCCCGCGATCAATGTTTACTTCAACTGTGATCGGGATTGCATTTATTCCTATAATAGCACTTCCATAAGTTTTTACAAGCATAACAAAATATTATGGATATTCTTACAAAATCATAAATATTGCGAAATATACGAAATTATTTCTTTGGTTTATATTTTGAGTCGGATAAAATTTGCTGAGAGTCGGTTTTTTTCATTAGCTCATTAAGGTTAATATCGTCATTGTTATCCATATAAGATTTAATAATTTGCCATCCTACCCAACTTCCAATTTTTGCAGGCGATTCATTTGAGAAAGCCGATGTAAAAGGGCCATCGGATATGAACTTGCTTGTGTATTGAAAATCGGGAGAGTACAACAATTCGTTTTCGATAAAAAATGCCCAAATATTTGATTCGTTATTTTCGCACCATTCCATTTGGCTTTTTTTGTATCCTATTTTTATTGAATCAGGGGTTTCAGGCATTATTGCTTCCAAAAAATATAATCTTTTTCCTTCATTTATCATCTTGTCGAGAAAGGTTTTTTCAGGTGAATTGTTAAATTCGCTTAGCATGATTTCGTTCATGCAATCATTAACAATATATTCTTTTTCAAATCGTATGATTTGGTATTTTGGAAGTCCGATTTGCCAATAAGGCAAAAAATCTAAACCGAGAAACATATCAAGGGCAATAATCATTACTCCATCAACCACCTGAATAGGGTATTCATAATATAAACCCGAAAGATAAGAATACACTTCAGGGATTGATTTATCGGGGAAATAAAATTTATAGTGCTTAAATGCCGATGTCAATTGTTTTTCAATATCACTTAGATCAGGATATTTTTCATTACATGCTTCTGAAATTTCAATCATGGAAGAATCGGTGATGTAATCATGGATTTTCATCAAATTTAAAGTGTCTTGAAATTCGTTACCGATAAAGAAAAAATATTCGTCTGAAAGTTCAGAAAGCTCTTCTTTTATATTTTTAGGATCAATAGAAAAAAGTTCTTTTCCATATCGCTTTATTTTTATGTCATCAATTTTAACACCTGACAAATCAACATCATGTCTATTCGAATTACACGAAAAAACAATAATTATAAAAAACAGAACGGCTCTAAAGTTTTTCATAAAACAGATTTATCAGAAAAACAAAAACCTCCGAAAATTATTGTATGATTTTCGGAGGTAAAAAAAGTGTAAAAAAAAATTAGAACATTTTCCAGCCAAGTGATACATTGAAACCACTTGATTTGGAATCAAAATTTACGGTAGTGCCATCAATGACAACATCTCCAATAACTTTGTTAATACCGATATTATATCTAACATCAAGAGTAAACATCAAAACATCAACACCTGCACCGACCTGAATATTCCAAATCAAATCTTCGATATTTGCATCTTTAATAGGATCTAGAACCGAGGTTGTTTTAATTTTTTTATCGGTAATAATTGATGCGGAAGGGCCGCCAAATATTCGAACGTTCACAATTTTTTTATTAAAAACTTTCATTCCTAATAAAACGGGAATATTTATTGTTTTCAAATCAACTTCCTGCTCAAAAGGAGACAAACCTCCCGAAATACTCGGGTTTTTAAATACCGAACCCTGAGTTAGAAAATTTATTTCGGGTTGAACATAAACATTTCTTCCTATCCTTACAAAGGCTCCAAATTGGAAACTATTTTTCAAATCAGATTTTATATCGTTCTTATCTATAGATAATTTTGATGTATTATATCCGATTTTTGGCCCTAATGTTAATTGAGCAAATCCTACATTTGCTGCAATTATCATAATAATTACTAAAAAAAGTTTTTTCATGATTTTCTTATTAAATTAATATTTTTAACAAAGTTAGTAAAATTTCCTTCCTATCTAAATAATGTGAAATTAATTTATAGATTCATTATGATTTTTTTTTGTGATAAGAAATATTTTCGCGAATAAATCAGTTGAATTATTTACTTTTGTTTAATTATTAAAATCGAAAAACATGAAAAAAATCATTTTTCTTACCTCATTGATAGTAATTCTTTTTTTAGAAGCAAACTATGCTCAGATAAAACCTTATAAATTTGGATTTAGATTGGCCCCAAACATCAGTTGGTTATCCCCCGATTCAAAATATTATTCTAATAACGGCTCAGATATGGGTTTTTCATGGGGCTTCGTGAGTGATATTTCTCTTACTGAAAATTATTTTTTCCAAACCGGTTTTAATATTTCCTCGTTTAATGCCAAACTTGAATACCCCGACAAAATATTTGTAGAAGTAGAAAACGATTCTATGGACGGCAAAATTTATAGAAATTATAAATTAAGATATATTGAAATTCCGGCACTCATAAAAATGAAAACCAACCCATATAAAAAATTCTCGTTTTATGGTTTGATTGGATTTAATTTCGGATTTAATATTCGATCACAAGCCGAAGATAGATTCGAGTATGAAAACGTTTATGATGAAACAAAAACCGAGAATTTTGAGGATGACATAAAAGATGATTTAAATTTCTTTAAACTTTCGTTGAATGTAGGCGTTGGTGTTGAATACGAAATATATCAATCAACGGTTATATTTGCCGGAATATCCTTTAATAATGGGGTTACCAATATTTTAAAAGGATATAATACACGTTTTCCCGATGTAAAACAGAAAGCAATACCTTATTCATTGGACTTTAATTTTGGAGTTATATTTTAATTGAGAAAGTTAAGAATTAGAACATCTTTCCAAACTTTACAACCACGAATATTATTTTATAAGGATTTCTAAAAAATCAAATTCAGATGAAGATAGCATTGGCACAACTAAACTTTCATGTTGGAAATTTTTCTCATAATGTTAATAAAATTAATAATGCTATTGGAAAAGCAAAGCAAAATAAAGTTGATTTAATTGTTTTTTCAGAGTTAGCAGTCTCAGGTTATCCTCCACGCGATTTTCTTGAGTTTAATGATTTTATTGATAAATGTCAATCGGCTGTCGAATCAATTGCAAGTGAATGCAATGATATTGCTGCAATTATCGGATCTCCAACACGAAACCCTGAATTTAAAGGCAAGGCTCTTTATAATTCAGCCTACTTTCTTGCGGAAGGAAAAATTCAGGATGTTGTTCATAAAACACTTTTACCAAACTACGATATTTTCGATGAATACAGATATTTTGAACCAAATACGGTTTTTAAAACAATAGAATTTAAAGGGCATAAAATTGCACTGACAATTTGCGAAGACCTTTGGAATATTGGAAATGATCCTCTTTATATTGTTAATCCTATGGATGAACTTGCAAAACAAAATCCCGATTTGATGATTAATATTGCCGCTTCGCCATTCGATTATAATCAACCGAAAAGACGAAAGAAAATACTTTTGCAAAATGTTGAAAAATATAAGATTCCTTTGTTTTATGTAAATCATGTGGGAGCACAAACAGAATTATTATTCGATGGAGGTTCATTAGTTATTAATAAAAATTCGGAGGTTGTTGATGAACTGAAATATTTCGACGAAGATTTTAAAGTATTTGATGTTGATGAAATAGAATCTAAAAAGTTTAATAAAATCCATAAAACCGAAACCGAAAAAATTGCTTTGATACACGATGCTTTGGTAATGGGTGTTAGGAATTATTTTGAAAAACTTGGATTTAAAAAGGCCATACTCGGGCTTTCGGGAGGAATTGATTCGGCTGTTAGCCATGTTATTGCAGCAAGAGCACTTAGTGGAGAAAATGTCAGGGGTATTTTAATGCCTTCAAAATTCTCATCCCTTCATTCGATTTCAGACGCAAAACTTCTTGCCGAAAATTGTAATTCACCTTATGATATTATAAGCATAGAAGAAATATATAAAAGCTATGATCAAAGTTTGAAACCCTTTTTTAACGATTTACCTTTTAATGTTGCTGAAGAAAATTTACAAGCAAGAGCCAGGGCAATGCTTTTAATGGCACTGTCGAATAAATTCGGATATATTTTGCTTAACACCTCTAATAAAAGCGAAGCTGCCGTTGGTTATGGAACACTTTACGGCGATATGTGTGGTGGGCTTTCGGTAATTGGTGATGTTTATAAATCGGATGTTTTCCGACTTGCACATTATATAAATAAAGATAAAAAAATAATTCCCGAAAACACTATAAATAAACCACCTTCAGCCGAATTGCGGCCCAATCAAAAAGATTCGGATTCATTACCCGATTATAAAATTTTGGATGAAATTTTATATGAATACATAGAAAAACGAAAAGGCCCACAAGAATTGATAAAGATGGGTTTCGATGTAGATTTTGTAAAAAGAGTTTTGAAATTAGTTAATACAAATGAGTATAAAAGATATCAAACTCCTCCGATATTAAGAATCTCTCCAAAAGCTTTTGGTATTGGTAGAAGAATGCCGATAGTTGCAAAATATCTTTCATAAAAACAAAACCAATGAAAACTGAATTTTTAAATTCAATAAACAAAAGTATATCAAACAAAACTTTTGTAAAACTTACTTTAAGCCGTCCGAAAAACAAGACCGATCTGAAAAATGTTTATTGCAAGTTGTCTCTTATCAAACAAAAACTACATCTTACTTTTATTTTCAGACATTTAACTAAAGATATTACAAAGAACTTTCTGATTGACGAAGGCATTATACAATTGGAGCAACTCCTTGGTGATGTGTTTTTTGAAGGCCATCTTTTTACAACCGAAAAAGATATTACGATTCAATTTTTTCGTAATAAAACACCCATAATTAAAGATAAAAAGGCTTCTTTTTCAAAGCAATTGCCATTGGGCCATGACAAAGAGAAAAAAAGATTAATTTCAACTACAAACAATAATTACCTTAAAGATTTGTCTGTTTTGACTGAAAGCGGTGAAGTTAGAAAAGATAAAACAGATAAATTCAGGCAAATCAATAAATTCGTTGAGTTAATAGCTCCATTTTTTGAAAAATTTGATAAAACCAAATCAATAAAAATAATTGACATGGGATCGGGCAAAGGATATTTGACATTTGCTTTATACGATTATCTTGTTAATAACCGGAAGCTAAATATTAGTTTAAGGGGGATTGAGCAAAGAGAAAACTTAGTTTCATTTTGTAATAAGATAGCTGAAAAATCAAAATTCGATAACTTAAAATTTGAAGCCGGTCAAATAAAATCAATACAGCTTCAAGGCATTGATGTGCTGATTGCTCTTCACGCCTGCGATACCGCCACCGATGATGCTATTTTCAGAGGGATTAATGCAGAAGCTTCAATAATAATTGTAGCTCCTTGTTGTCAAAAACAATTAAGGAATCAAATTAAACCTACAAATGCCTTGAAATCAATTTTAAAATACGGTATTCTGAAAGAGCGACAATCAGAGTTATTAACCGATGGTTTAAGAGCTATGATTTTAGAAGCTTATGGTTATAAAACTAATGTTTTTGAATTCATTCAAACAGAGCATACTCCCAAAAATATCATGATTGTTGGAATTAAAAAGAAAATTTCAGTCGCTGATAAAGAAAAAATTTTAGATCAAATAAAGCAAATAAAAAATCTTTACGATATTGAATATCATTATTTGGAGAAACTTTTTAAAAACAATTAACTATCTGCTATTAAGGCATATTTATAAAAAATCCGCAAAGTAAAAATGGAATATTGGAATATCCATTTGGACATTCTCAGATTGTTGAAAAGCTAAGCTCACTTTCTCCATTATTCCATTATTCCAAATATCTTATTTATTATTATTCTTATAAATTTAAATTAACCAAGAAATAGAATATCATAACCCAATCTACTTAATAGTAACTTTTTGCGTTTCAATACCTTTAATAGTTTCAATTTTGATGATATAAACACCTGGTTTGAATTTACTTGAATTGATTTGTGTGCTATTTCCCTCATAGACAGATTGGCCAACATAGTTGAAAATTACAACATTGTTGATTTGATTTGTTGAAGAAATGTTTATAATATCAGTTGCAGGATTTGGATAAATTACCAATTCTCCTGAAAGCCTTTCACCTTTTTTTATATTTAGAACACTGAATTCGCCATCGTTGCCAGGATAAACATTGGATACATAAGAATCATAAACAGCTTCCATATTAAAATCAGCTGAAACAATATTATTTTCTGACCATACTTTTAAAATAATCCGTTTGCCTTCTTCATATCCTACCCCATTTGTTAAGGTACTAAAAATCGGAAGTTCATTTTCAAAAGCATTTTGAGAATTAATTCTTACAGTTCCGACCAATTTTTCGCCATTATAAGCAGCTACTTCATCGCCGATTTCCAGGCCTTCCAAATATAAGGTATAAACTGCTTCTGCTGCGTTTCCGCCTTCAAAAACAAAATGAGTTGGAAGAGCCATTATTTTGCCACTTGATTTTGCTGATGCAGGATAAATAATTTCACCGTCAGCAAACATCTTAACAAGATATCCTTCACCGAGTTGACAATCGCCGATACCATTAACCCAAGTCGAACCGATTTTGCGTAATACCTGTCCTTGTGTATTTCTAATAAAATCAAGATCAGCACTAATTACAGTTTCAAAGGCAAGCAAGGCATCCATAGGATTTTCAGGGAAATAGCTTACAAACTGATATCCTATTTCCACGGAAATTGGAGTTGTAGGATCAACAAAAGTACCTGTGATTGAGAATGAATCATCAGCATTCATTTTAACGAGATAACCTTCTTCAACTATCCAGTCACCGATTCCATTAATCCAGTTCGGGCCGATCTTTCTTAGCATCGCTCCTTGTGAATTTCTTACGAAATCAAGATTGTTTAATACATCAGCCATAACAACCAACATATCAGGATCAGCAGGATTAACTGTTGATGAAATAAACTGAAATCCATTACTTAAGCTGAATGATTGTGAAGAATTTGATAAGAAATCAAGAGTGGCAATACTATATTCATCTTCGCCGGCAGGAAAAACATCCCCTGTAAACGAATCTCCGTAAGGATTAAATAATTCGATTTCAAAATATTCGATTTCAAGCTCTTCACTTGCATCCCAACATTTGAAAGAATAAGCATTTCCAACCTGATATCCTGATTGAGAAAACAATTCACTAAAGGCAATCAAATCATTGTCAAATACATTATCCATAGTAAGAATCTGATCCAATACAAAAGTTCCAACAATTACTTCTCCATCAAAAATTGCAATTTCATCACCGCTAACCAAATCAACACCTTCGATTGCACCTCCTCCGAGATAAATTGTCCAAACCGGGCTTGATGGATCTCCACCCTCAAATTGAAAGTGTGCTTCCGGAGCCATACTAAAATCTAAATCCACAACGCTGTAATCATCCTCGCCTGAAGGGAAAACATCTCCGGTGTAAGCATCTCCGTAAGGATTAAATAATTCGATTTCAAAATATTCACCTTCAATTTCCTGACTTGCATCCCAACATTTGAATAAATACGAATTTCCGGGCTGATAACCGGACTGTGATAATAACACATTAAAAGCAATCATATCGTTGTCAAATTGGTTTTCAGGGGAACAAATTTGATCTAAAACAAAAACACCAACCATAACTTCACCATCGAAAATAGCAACTTCATCTCCTTGTTGCAAATCTTCACCTTCGAATTCACAATTGCTTAAGTAAATTGTCCAGACAGGACTTGATGGATCTCCGCCTTCAAAATTAAAATGAGGGTCTGGAATTATATTTGTAACCGTTATATAATTTTCTTTTGTTACTGTGTGGCCGCCACCCGGCCCTACAACTGTTAGTGATACTGTATGATTTCCAGGTGTATTATAAACAATAGTAGGATTTTCTTGAGTTGAACTGAATGGAGTTCCAGCCATGAAAGACCATGTTTGGGAAGTAATTGAACCTGTGGACAAATCAGTAAAATCAACGCTTCCACCTACTTCAACTGTAGTAATATTTGAAGTAAAATCAGCATTGGGAGCAGGTATTTCAGGCTCGACTCCAAACACAGCTGCTTGACCTTCGGTAAAATTAGAACCACCGGGATTTAAATTACTAACATAGAAATAACCGTCATTATAACCGCTCCAACCCCAATTGAAATGAAAGTGATTAGTACCCTGATAGCCGTCACAAACAAATGCATGGCCGCCTGAACCAAAACCAACATATATGATTGGACGATCAACATCTAATTCATCTTTTAAAAGGCCCTCCCATTCTGAAGTCGTATAACTTGATTTATATTTACTTTGTGCAGATGGTGAATATGAAAAGTAATATATCAAAGCTGAGCGTATGGTGGAAAAACCGGCTCCCGAACCATTGGGCCCATAATCCATACACACACCTACTCCTAAATGATATAATAAGGTTGCAATTGCATCATTATTAGATGAAATACTATTTGGCATAGATTCCCAATCATAAATGGTTTCTCCAAAATTAGCAGATAATGTTCCATAAGGAGGGCAATTATAAGAAAACGAACCGGTTCCCTGCTCCGGATGATTATGGTATTTCATAACCTGTCCCATAGCAGTTGCAACACACCCCGCCCAAACATGATCACAGGGGCCTGCATAATCAATCGGGCATAATTCATTATAATAACATCCCTGATTCCAAGTTGTTGTTAGTAAGGGATCCACACCTAAAACATCTTTCACAGATGGATTATATGAATTATAATCTACCCAAGCCTGTTCAATTATTTCATCAGCTTTTAAACTGTTTTTTTTAATAAATAAAATTTGATCTTTATAATTATTCATCCACTCAAGAAAGTTAGGAGGCTGCTCAATTCCTTCAAAATATTCACC
Source organism: Bacteroidales bacterium (assembly GCA_016342645.1). Classification (GTDB taxonomy): domain Bacteria; phylum Bacteroidota; class Bacteroidia; order Bacteroidales; family JAEINX01; genus JAEINX01. The sequence continues at coordinate 49,956 of JAEINX010000007.1, forward strand.
TGTAAATGAACACCCTAATACAGGGTAAGCGTCATCATCTGCGGAAATAATAACAAAGCCGTCTTTTTGATTAATATTGAAAATATAATAAATTGGTATTACATTTTCGGTACAAACATAAGCCAATTCAGGTATAACTTCATTATAAGTCAAATTTTTACTATCAGGTTTAATTTCATAATAAAAATTCTTTGCGACATTTTTTGCAGTATTTTCATCAATCGGCTCTGCATAAGCCGAAAAAACAATAAGTAAACTTACCATTTGTAAAATAATAAACTTTTTTCTCATGTAATTTTTTTAATTTAATTACTCTATTTCTTCATCCTATCAATCAATTAACAATAATAGTTAACTTATTGAAATACAAATGTACGCAAAATATTAATAAAACAATTTAATTATGTCAAAAAACATAAAAAAAGCTGCCCAATGAGCAGCTTTTTTTTCAGGATTTTTTATCGTCATTGAGTGAGTTACTTATAAAGTTTGTCGAAAATTTTACACATTTTCTATATTTGTCGGCAAAACTCATCCGATGACTTGAAATTGAAGATTACTATTTAACAGTAACTTTTTGTGTTTCAATTCCTTTAGAAGTTTCAATTCTGATGATATAAACACCTGATTCGAAATTACTTGTATTGATAATTGTGCTATTTCCTTCATAAACCGATTGGCCAACATAGTTGAAAATTACAATATTGTTGATTTGATTTTGTGAAGAAATATTTATCATATCAGTTGCAGGATTTGGATAAATTACCAATTCTTCTGAAAGCGTTGCACTTTTTGTTATGTTTACAACACTGAATTCGCCATCGTTGGCAGGATAAACATTGGACACATAAGAGTTATAAACTGCTTCTATTTCAAATTCTGCATTAACAATATTGTCATCTGACCATACTTTTAATGAAATCGGATTGCCGGATTCATAGCCCTGACCATTTATTATGGTGCTAAAAACCGGAAGTTCGTTTTCAAAAGCATTTTCAGAATTAATTCTTACAGATCCGACCAATTTTTCGCCATCATAAGCAGCTACTTCATCGCCAATTTCCAGGCCTTCTAAATATAAAGAATAAACAGCTTCGGCCGGATCACCACCTTCAAAAATAAAATGAGTTGGAAGAATTGTTGTTTTGCCACTTGATTTTGCTGTTGCAGGGTAAACAATTTCACCATCAGCAAACATCTTAACAAGATATCCTTCACCGAATTGACAATCGCCAATACCATTAACCCAGTTTGGGCCGATTTTTCGCAATGTCTGCCCTTCTGTATTTCTTACAAAATCAAGATCATCGCCAATGATAGTTGCGAATGCATCCAAAGCATTCATCGCATTTTCGGGGAAATAGCTTACAAATTGGAATCCTGTTTCAACAGCTATTGGAGTTGCCGGATTAACAAAAGTTCCTTCGATTGTAAATGAATCAGCGGCAAACATTTTTACAAGATAACCTTCGTCAACAATCCAATCACCTATACCATTTACCCAATTCGGGCCAATTTTGCGTAATGTCTGTCCTGCTGAATTTCTTGCAAAATCGAGGTTATCATTTAATATATCAGCCATCACAACCAACATATTCGCATCGTCAGGATTAACGCCTGATGAAATGAATTGGAAGCCAAAAGATAAATCGAATGTTTGAGAAGCACCTGATGTCAAAAAATCCAGGTCAACAATACTATATTCACCATCTCCGGCAGGGAATACATCGCCTGTGTAAGCATCTCCGTAAGGATCGAATAATTCTATTTCAAAATTGTCAACTTCCAAATCCTCGCTTGCATCCCAACATTTAAACAAGTAAGGATTACCTGCCTCATAACCGGGCCCACTTACCAGAACACTAAAAACAGTCAAGTCATTATCAAATTGATTTTCGGGAGTACAAACCTGGTTTAAATTAAATAAACCAACCATAAGTTCACCATCGAAAATTGCAATCTGATCGCCGGCAACCAAATCTACACCTTCAATGGCCGCACCAGAAATATAAACTGTCCATATTGGACTTGAAGGATCACCACCTTCAAAATCCCAGTGAGGTAAAATTGTCGTTACTTCCATTGAAACAGGAACTATAACCTCAGGTTGATTCGGGTCATTGCTTTCAATAACAATATTTGCTTCATATAATCCGCCCATAAGACCTACCGAATTGAAAGTAACATCAATAAACTCCGAATTTCCGGGTGCAACTACTCCTGCTTCAGGGCTAACTGACAACCAATCATAAGAACTGGCGTCACCTAATTCGTAACCAACTATTGCAGCACTTTGTCCTAAGCAAACTAAGGTATAGGTTCCGGGAATCATATCCTCCTGTAAAGCAAGGCCTCCGGCAATAGCATCAGCACCAATATCACCGCTAACATCGTGAGTTACTCCTGTTGCAGAACCAGTTTCGATTGACCATTGTGAAACCCAACAACCACCTCCTGTAGATGTTCCTTCGAATAGCCATAAAAACGGGCCGTCATCAGTAAACATATCATAAGCCAAACCGTAAATACTAGGGGCAGCACCTATTGAATTTAATGTACCTCCCGTGCGGTCAATTAAAACTATATCGCTTGACCAATTATTTGTCCAAAAAGCATCAAACTCATCGTCATAAGCAATTGCACGACCGGCATCTGCCGAGAAACTAATTTGACCTATTAATGTTTGAGTTTCAAAATCCATTTGATAAATTGGTGAAGAGGCTGCTCCTCCATAAAAATATTCTCCATCGTAAGCCATATCCCTGATACCTGAAACTCCGGGAATTTGGAAAGTTTCTAGAAGGTTTCCGTCGAAATCAAATTTCAAAAAGTCGCCTGCATTCCATACCGCAGTATAAATAAATTCACCATCGGTTTCAACACCGGCCTGTGAAACGGCAGCAGGAACCTGATCGAACATAAACTGAATATCCCAAATTTCATCGCTAAAAACAGGTTTTTGTTGATTTGGATTATCCATAATTTCGGAAAAAGCATGATCAATTATTTTATCGGAAATCGAATAGTCAATCTTTGTGCTTACTGATTCCGGGCCACCTGTGTAATCAATTGAAATATCGAACTCAAGTTCTCCCATTCCGTCATTTCCAATTTCCATTTCTTCGTTAAAGATTTGGTCGGGAAGCATTTGAACAGAAAAGCTATTTGGTGTAACAAAAATTTCGGGAGGATAATCCCAAAAAACACTTACAGGCCCCGCAGGATCGGATTCACCTTCGGGATAATAGGCAGTTACTTCATATTGGTAGGTTCCGTAGTCAGGAAGGAATTCATTATAAAATTTATCAAGAGTAGAATTAATAAAAGAACCATCTCTATAAATTCTAAATTCAATTAAATCATCAGTTAAATTTTCGGCATTATAAGTATATTGATCCCCATAAACCGGTTCTGGAGCTGTTTCGGTTCCAATGATTTCTCCTTTCATTGAAGAACCTTCGCAAATCTCACTTTCAGAAGAATATATGTTTCTGACAGCATTTTGTTCAATTTTTCCGAAAGTATAACCATCAGCAATTGGATTAAGCATAGCATAATCGTAATCTGCCTGCCCGTTTGTAGCATTATCATACATTAAAACTGCAACTTTTCCATTTAAAAAAGTATCGTCAAAATATGAACCCTGCAAAACACCATTAATATAAATATCCATATATCCATCAGAAAATACAACTTTTATAACATTCCATTGGCCATAGCCCGGAATTATATCGTAACTTGTTTCCCATCCATTAGTAAAATATGTGAAATTTCCGTTAACATACTTTCCCAGAATCCATTTTTGCCAATCCGATGAAGTTGCATAAGCAAATCTATATCCATTTTTCCATGCACCATTTGATTGAATATCCGTGGGATCGCCATTAAACCATAGTCCATTTAAGTTGTAACCACCGGAATTTTTTCGCATTTTAACTTCATATTCAAAATTTGAATAATCATTATCGTAATAGCTTGAAGTGTACTGATAGGCATCGTTTGAAACCTGATAATAATTATTTGCTACCGACCAAATCCCGGTAACGGGAACCCAATTATCAGCAACACCGTCTTCAAAATTTTCGTTAAAACCGTCTCCCGAAACATAATCCCAAGTTAGATCAACCTCTCCCGTAACATCATCAAGGGCGGCTTCAAGATTGCTTGGTGGAGTAAGTACTATTGTATCATCTACAACATTGACTTTGATAGAAATTTGATTTTGCATATCGTCACCTTCGCCCAAAATATTAGGCGCGGCATAATGCATTGTGATAAATCCCGACATAAAAACTAATGTCAGAAACACTTTAAAGAACCTGTAAAATTTTTTCATAAAAAATTAATTTAAAGTTAATGAATACCAATTTGACACAAATATAAAAAATATTTGTTTCTAACTAATAAAAAATATTAATTTTTTATTACAATTGCGAATTTATCGGTGTAACGGATAAATGCGAGAATGATTGAATTCTAAAATGTGAGAATAAAAATAATACGCAAAACGAATGAATTTGATATTGTAATATTCTGACTAATTATCAATAATATAAATGAAATGAAACGTTAATGAAAATAATAAAATTAGGTACCCAACAATCGGAGGAGTTCCTTAGGAATATGCCAACTTTAGATTGCCGATTTTTAAAATAGACATCAGTCGCTTTTCCCACAATATTTTATACTATATCATATTGTTTTATATTATTAAGCCTTAAATCCGTAAGTTTAGACTTGAATTCTTTAACAACACATAGTTAAGCTAAATTTAGAATTAATCAAGCCTTGACAAACAAAATTTTATTCTTTAGTTGCAAATTTGAGGTGTTATTAAAAACGTTAAAACGGTTTGGAGTGTTTTCTTATGTTTCAAATTCCAATTTCATGTTTTTCCTTGTTGTACCTATTTCTGTATATTGAAGATTTGAAATATCAACAACGGCACCAAATTCAATAAACATGTCGTAGAATTTATTATAATTACTCCCCCAATAAATCATTGCACATGCCATTGGAGCTCCTTTTCCGGCACCAGAACCATTTTCAAGGAATTTTAATCTTGTATCATAGAGAAAGCATATGGCTTTTGCTTGTCCAAAAACACTTTGTTTCCAATGTCCTGTATTTGTTGCTACCGGAACTAAAGCCAATATTTCAGAACCAAACTTTTGATGTGATATGGCACACTTTGCTAACCAATTCTTTATTGTTGTTCCTCTATCTCTATCTGCACCATAAGGAGGATTCATATAGATAGTCGGATAATTCCAATCCTCTCTTAGCCCATCGTTTTTTGGTAACATAAATTCAGTTTCTGCATGAACAATTGAGTACTCATTTGAGCAAGGATCCAATGCAATGGAACCCCCAAAAAATTTCTTAATGACATGTATATATTTGGGAGGTGTTCCCCAGCTTTGACTTTTTGAATTTACTGTTCTGCCTGCACTCATAATATTTCTTTCCAGTTTTTTGAACGTAACTCTATTAGTTCGTTCTTTAATTGAGTAATAGTTTTTCCTTCCGGTGCAATAACATTAAACCAATTTTCAATCTCGTTCAATTTATCAGAGAAATATTTTCGCAAAACCTTATCTGCTTCAAAGTCTATTTTAACTTTTGTAAAAACATTACGCTTTTTGTCAGCAGTATAACTGTTTTTAAATGCTTCTTGTACTTTAATATAATCCTGAATAGGATTAAATAATAATTCATCAATAAATTGTGCAAGACCTTTGTCGGTTAGGAATACAAGCCAATCATAAGATTGAGCAAGTACTTTTAATTCTTTATTGTGGTTTTCTGCTGTAAACCAGTTTCCGTGATTGCTTACAACACCCACGGTCAATATGAATTTTTTAAGGAATTCGTTTTTGTTTGAGTAAATGATTTCCTCCTTTAATTCAATGTAAGGCTTTATATATGGTTTATTATCTGAGCGATAAATTATTCCATATTTTTCTCCTGTGTCAGTCCTTATTTTCTGAAGTGAAGATGCAGTTCTTGCCACGTAAGCACCTTGTTTTGCTTTTTCTATTGTTTGAGGTCCTTTTTTGTTACCATCTTCAACACCAACTCTTTTGCATTCAAATACAGCGTAGGGTTTTTTCAGTTGTTCAAAAACAAATAATTCATGTTCTTGATGTTTAATAGATTTAAAACTTGTAAGCAAAAAAGAATCTTTAGATTCACCTATTGTACATGCATTACGAAGAATATTATGCTTGTCAAGAAGATTGTTATTCTTTTTTTTAAATCTGGAAATATCTATTTCCTTTTCTAATCCCCTTAAAATCTTTGTTGAAGTAATAGAATTACCATCAATTGGAACTTTTATTACATATTCATTTATTATTGGATGTAAAGAATACTCAACATTGTGTGAAATCTCTTCGTTCCCATACTCAACAAGTCCTCTTTCTATTGAAGTAGAATTGTTGAACTCCCAAGTTTTTAGTAGATAATAGGTGATAATTTCAACTATTGTACCAAGTGCTCTGCCTGCTGCCTTTTTTTTATCCTGAGTATAATGGAACACTTTTTCTCCAAGGGCGTTCTGTAATTTATCTACTGATTCATATGCCATGTGTTACTAAATTTTTTACAAAATTACTTATTATTTATAGTTTGTTCACCAGGTTGCAAAAAGTTTATTTGTATAATTTATAATATGACAATGTTTTGCTATTGAGTTTAATTGGACTTTCCGTTGGTTTTTTTTTTAAACCGTTAAAACGGTTTGCAGTATTTTCTTATGTTTCCTTAAATCCGCAACCTACAAAAAAACTCATTTAGGTTGCAGTTATTTTGCAAAATAACTTATAATTTCCTGCAATTTTAAGTTTTTTCAGCAATATTTGGGATGTTCCACAAAACCTCCATTAGTCTAACCTATTGTTAATGTGAGATAACTTTTGCATTTGCTGTAAAAAAAGTTCCTAAAACATAAAATATTCGTAAAGTGCAGAGATACATAATAATACAACTTTGAGGTTTGTTAAATTTTGAACATAATTATTCCATGCTTTATTCGTTTAACATATAGATAATCTGAATATTAACCTGTTATAATCTTTATTTGTGTACAATTTCAAAACCCATTGCCGTGCCTGATATACCCATTTTCCCGATACTGAGATAAAACGAAATACAAACCGCTTAAGCCGAGTTGTTGGGTTAATCCATGCAAAAACCTTTGATACCAATGCTACAAAATAGTTATAAAAGTTCTTTATCATAGCTGTAATAATCATAAAAGCTGCATTTTCGTTCAAAAAGGAAAATGGTATATGACTCCAACCATAATCATTGTTCATGATATCAAATATCTTTTCACTTCCTCCACGCTGATTATAATATTCGATCACTTCTTTTTCTATACTTTGCCAATCATCAGTTAATATAGAACGGTATGTAAATGTATCCCCTGTAAACATATTAACTTGATTATCCTTACTTTTTTCTCTCATAATTACCAAACGATAATTTCTTTCTTGATAAAATTGTCTGAATCGTATTGATGCTACTTCATAATTTTTATAATTTATTTCAACGGTTTGCCAATTCTTTATTTCCTTAATTTGTTCAAGTAAGTTTTCACTTTTATTTGCCCTAATATAGAACAGTTTACTGTATTTATCAACAACATCTATTATTTCTTTGGAATATGATCCTGCATCCATTCTTGAACGGTTTATGCGAATTCCTTCCTCAAGCAATAATTCGTATGAACGTTGAAGTGTTTCTGCCTGTTTAAACTTAACATTAGCATTACCGTCTCAGTTTTCAATGTAAACTATTTTATCCTCAATTGTATCAACTCCATGAAAATATCCTTTTTCTTTTTATATGTTCGCTTTGCATCATATTTATTGTTTTCGGTTATTTGATTATCATAATCGTAATCATAATACTTTCCATGATTCAGTTGGCCTGTTTGTATTAACGATTTAATATTCAGACTGTTTAATTTTTCATTTATATTGAAATTTTAGGAAATGTTCCTATCCGAAGTGTAAACAGTATTTTCGG
>JAEINX010000008.1 GCA_016342645.1 Bacteroidales bacterium
AAAGTATGCTAAAAAACTGGAAATCCTTATTATTTTCAGGGAGAGGAATGGCATCCCTTGCGAAGTTAAACCTATGATTATTTAAGACTTTGTGCTTCAGGAAGGGATGCCATCAGGTGTGTTGTTTTTGATGGTTTTTTCAAAAAATAAATTCATACGGAATTTAAATTTTTTTTTGCTAATAAGTTTAAAAATAATGATAATAATTCATATCTAATAAGGTTAAATAACTAACAATAAGGTTTTAAAACCTTATTGTTTCAAAAACACCTTAGTAGAATATGCAAACCCAACAAGCTAATAACCTTATTACTTTAACACAAAAGTTGCTGGAATTTATTTAGGTATATTTTAAACAAAAACAACACACCAGATGCCATCCCTTTATTTATTGAATCACAATCTTTTTAACCTGATTAATATTTTTGCCACTTAAGCAAATAAAGTAAATTCTCTTTTCAAGCATGGAAAGATCAATCTCCATTTTTGATTGATGATTGATAATTTTTGATTGAAAAACTCTTTTACCTGTAATATCGGTAATTTCTAAACCTGTCAGGTTTTGAAAACCAGACAGGTTTCCAATAGTTATAATTCCTGTTGAGGGATTTGGGTAAATTGAAATAGCTTGATTCATTTCATTTCCATCAGATATTCCTGTTGTTGAAAAATGCAGCAAACTATATTCTCCATCCTCAACAGGGAAAACATCTTCCGTCCATGCATCACCATAAGGATTTGAAAATGTATAATCGCTTAACACATATTCATTTTTCTCTCTTTTATCCCAGACTTTAATAATCGGTTTGTTTCCGGTTTCATAAAGATTGCTGAAAACAGGAATAGCATTTTCATAAACATTATCTGATGCAACCACTCCTGAACCGGCAAGTTTTTCACCATAGAAAACGGCAATTTCATCACCTGCATTTAAAGTTCCTTTCTCAAAATAAATTGTCCAAACCGGTTCTAATGGATTGCCGTCTTTTTCTGCAAAGTGAATTGTTGATTGAATTGAGGAATCTTCTGATGAATTGCTTCTTGTTTCATCTTTCAAGCAACGAACTGAATAGCCACAGTTTATACCGTTGTAGGAACGGTAGATATCTTCACCTCCGTAATGGAGATATCGCTTCCAGGAGGCGGCTGAACTAAGATAATTACTTGATGTCCAAAACAAGGCTGCTGTAGTGCGACCGTAGAAATAACTTGTACTACCAGTGTAGTATAATTCACCGCCAGGAAGAGCCTCAAAATCATAAAGCCCTGAACCATTATTGCCTTCGTACCACCCACTTGTAGATTTAAGGTTTAAACCGGCATCATAACCACGCCATTCTGTATTGTTCCATTCAGGGTCTCCAACAGGGTATTGGCTGTCAACTGTGCCTTCCAATATTTTCCATTCATCATCACTTGGTAAATGCCAACCAGCGGGGCAAATACCTTGTACACCTTCCGTTGTAGCATATTCCATCATTTCGTTCCATTGATATAAGCCGCCGTAAATTTCGCAATTTGCAAGGACGTCATCGTAGCAGTATTTTTCAATTATATCATTATTAGTTTGGTTATTACACGAGAGGCCACTTATCATTTCACCTATATTTAGATTTTCTGCGATCCAACATTGGTTGCCAATTTGAATTGTGTTATAAAATTGTCCATCACGAGGGTCAATTAAGGTATCACCGCAATTAGTAAAAGGCGGAACATAAACTAATACATCATCTGCAATCATTTTTATTAGATAAGCTTCATCGGGTTGCATATCCCCAATGTTGTTTATCCAGAATGGCCCTATCTTTCTTAGCATATTACCAATTCCATTTCTTACATAGATAAGATTATTCAATATATTTAAAAATACTTCTTCACAATTAAGAGGTTCGGAAGGTAAATAACTTATTATCTGATAACCTTCAGTTAGTTCAATAGGAGTAAATTGATATATTTCTTCACCGCTAATTTCAAAACTATCTTCATTATTCATTTTAAATAAATATCCTTCTGTCGTAACCCAATCGCCAATATTATTTACCCAATTCGGTCCTATTTTTCTTAACATATAGCCTTCGGAGTTTCTAACATAATTAAGGTTATCTAATATTCCTTCTAAAAGGTACTGTATGTCTGGGTTTTCGATAATCAAACGTGATGAAACAAATTGAAAACCTGTACCCAAATTATACGTTTGTATTTTAATAATTGGTTCCAAAGCAAAGTCTACTATTGTTGTTTGGTCGGAAACAACAGTTTGATTACTTATCGTTTCTGGAAAAAAATCTTCGGCAGATGCAGAAATACAGTAAGTATCAGGTTCAACTTCTTCAATTATATATTCACCATTTGCGTTAGTTGTTGTTGTATAAGTTGTACCTTCGACTACTATTGTTGCTCCTGCTAAAGCTTCCATAGTCTCTGAATTTATTACGATACCTGAAATTATTCCTGGAATAATATTCATTGTAATAATAAGGAGAGTTGTTTCATCAGTAATTATTACTACTCCATTAATAGTTTCTGGAAAATATCCTTCAGCAGTTATGTTAACGCTATAAGTTCCAATTTCGATATCTTCAATTAAATAGTTTCCATAGGAACTAGATGTTGCATTATATGAAGTTCCTTCAATAGTTACCAAAGCTCCTTCAATGGGTTGACTACTAGCAGCATTTATAATTATTCCGCTTAGGTTTCCAAGCTGTATCCAATCAAAAAACAGATGTATTAGACTATATTCCTCACCATCAAATGGGAAAATACTTTGTGTCCAGGCATCTCCATAAGGATTATCAAAACTTATTTCAAATTCAGAAATTTCAATTCCCAAGCTTGCATCCCAGCATTTAAATAAAACTGGATTTCCTGGTGTGTATCCCGGATTTCCACTTGACAATGTATTAAAAGCCAATAGTACATTTTCAAATTGGTTATCCGGAGTACAAACCTGTGTTAAAGAAATTGCACCAACCATTAAATCGCCATCAAATATTGCAATTTCATCTCCTGCTACCAAATCAAAACTATTTAAGGTGGCTTCTGCAATATATAAGGTCCAGAACGGATCGGAGGGATTTCCTCCTTCAAAGTTAAAGTGCTGTGCATTTATGTTTGTTGATAATATGCTTAAACTTATTAAGCATAATGTTATTAAATATTTTTTATAAAGATTTTTCATAATTCTTTGTTTTTTCTTGAATTATTTGTTACTCATTTTATATATCTCATTTATTAAGCTACTCTCTGCACCGTTTAGTTTCCCATTTGACTTAAATTTTGCGACTTCATCCTTAGATGTATTTTTATCCGTTTTTTTGAACATTTCTTTTGGATTTTTAAGTAATTCTGGGAAATTTTTTCTGAAAAGCATTTCAAGATTATCTAATTCATTTATTCTTCTTTTTGGGGTTTCAAGTCCACGAGATAAAAGTTCTCTTATAATTTCATTTTTTATTTCTATCCATTTCATTTTTTCAACTTTTTTATATGTTCTTTTTCTCAATTGCTACTAACTTCCAATTTGTTATTGCCGAATTTTACAAGTCTAAGTTTCAAATACTTTTTTTAGGTTATTTGTTAAAATTTCCATATAACTTATTTCAATTTCTAAATTATTCTGTTTCAAAACATAACTAGGATGATAAAAAGGGTAAAGATTCGTTCCATCTTCTAAATTAATGACTTGTCCATTAATGTCCTTCATCAGGAATTTGTTTTTAATATATAGTTCTACCGAATATTTTCCAAACAAAAAAATGTTTTTAGGTTTTAATAGATCTATTTCAGCTTCAATAAATTTTTTACAATTATTAATTTCGATGCTATTTGGAGGCCTGTTTTTTTTATTAATATGAGGCCAACATTTTACAACATCAGTAATATAAAAATCATTCTCCAATTTCAAGCCTGCTTCCAAAATACAATCCCTTAAAAGTTCACCACTTTCACCTGTCCAAAATTTTCCATTATCTAAACTTTTTCCAGCGGGTGCTTCCGAAATTATCATGTTTTTTGAGTTAAAATTTCCATGGGCTTTCATTTGAAACTTTCTGAAATCAGTAATTGTTATACATTTTGAGCATTTTGCAACTTTAATATGAAGTCTTTCTATTTTGTCCATAGTCTATTAATATTTATTCGTAATTCCAAAATAATCATTATCCAAAATTAATTATTTCACGTTTCTCTAAAATAGTGTTGTAAAAACACACATTATACATATAATTATTCCTAAACATTTCCAAAAATCTCTCCCATCATTCCTCAATCCCCAAAAGCCCAAAATCAACCTCTTTAGTTTCTCCGTTTTTGATCTCAATATTGCTTACGACAGAGTTTTGATAGCCTTCGGCTGAGGCAATAAATGTATAAGTACCAACCGGAATATTATCGAGAATATATTCGCCGTTTGCTACGCTTGTTGTTTCAAGTTCGCCGTCATGGATTTTAATTATTGCTCCTTCGAGCAGAATATCATTTTCACCTTTTATGATTCCTGTGAGCATACCGAAACCTTCGGCAATAGGAGTGCCTGAGGGCGTATTATAAATCACATAATCGTTATAGCGGGCTTCATCTTTTCCAAAAAATGCAGCTTTTCCTGTATCGCTTATTAGTATTATTTTTTCATAAAGTTCATTTGCTTTCATGCGGCGTTCCTGTGTACTGATGTCGCGTTCTTTAATGGCATCCTGCTGTTGGTCGATCAAATCATCGAATTCCTGAGTTGCGGCTTTTAGTTTTTCGATCAATTCCTGAGTAAGCCCCATAGTTCCTTGCTCATCAATAAAGGCTGTGGCTATTCGTACTGTTGAATATCCTGTACGGCATAATTCGGCATCGTTCAAATGCGATAGATCGCCTGCATTTACTTTACGGCGCTGCGAACTTTTTTTACCATATTTTAATCCAACACGGTTTTCAATATCTTTAATAGCCTCACGTACTTCCTCGGCTTTAGTTGTTTTTGCCTCTGTAACGGCAATTTTGTCGCCAACCAATTCGGCATCTGTGGGCATTTCAACAAATTCGTCGCGAGTTGCCTGAGTCGAGTTAATTGTTTCCTGGGTCAATCCGTATTTTAGTAACTCAACTAAATCACGAACTGCTGATGATATTAAATCATCGGTTTTTTGAATCAGTGTTCCAAAAGTAAAATTGAAACTTTTAAAAACTTCTTTGAATTTCATGATATTTTAAGATTAAATTAATAAAAAAAAAGCAATTATTTTATACGACTGTGTCGTTGCGGCAAATATACATATAATATTTTTTAAAACAAAAACAAAAAAAAGATTTTTTTTATTTTTTTTATCCACCCCCGGCCCCTCCTTACGAATAAGGAGGGGAGTGAGCTGTTTGATGGTTGGAGGAAAAATTCAAAAAAAAGGGTTTCCAAATTTGAATTTTCTTCGATTGGGATGGCATCCCTTATGAAGATGAATGTACAATTATTAACAGCATTATTCTGCCGGAGGGATGCCATCCCTTTGGAGTTTTTTTGAGGGACAGGGATGGCATCCCTTGCGAGTGTAAACGTATGAATATTAATAGATTTATACTTCATGAGGGGTGCCATCTCTTCGAAAACCAATTACATTTATCTTTTTTAACAAAAAATTGTTATTATTTACCGGGAAACTTGAAGTAAACCGTGTATTTGCAGCTATTATTTTTATTATATTTGCGTGAATGAAGCAAAAACCTCTTTTGATGAAGCGTTGAAGGCTTTTTATAAGACGATGAAGCATTTTGATGAGGTAATGAACTATCTTTATAATTTAAAGAAGGCTTTTGATAGAGTAATGAAGACTTATGATTAAGCAATGAAGGCTTTTTATGAGCTACTGAAGGGCATTTATGAGCCACTGAAGTATATTTATAGGTCATTGAAGGGATATTTTATTCCATCAAAAGACTTCAATGGAGCATAAAAATACCTCGATGCTTCATAAAGAAGCTTCATTGAAGCATAAAAATTAATAAAAGATTAAATAAAAAGACTTCGATGAAGCATAAAATTACTTCAACGCTTCATAAAAATGCTTCAGTGGATCATAAATATGTTTCAACGCCTCATAAAAAGAATTTTTTATAATAAATTGCAGGCTTGGTTCCAGAAAAAGAATGGTAAATGATTTATTCGGTGGTCAAACTATGGTGATTAAATAGTCATATGTTGTCATTAATGGTCATTCATTATCATTAATAGTCATTCGATGGTTATTAAATTAGCTACACTGCTGGGTGCATGACAAATTTCCCTTATTCTTAAAAAAATTAAGATAATCTATAAATTTTATTTGTGAATTCTTTATGTCTTACTGCCTTTGTGGCGAATCTTTTCCTTCCGGTAAGCCACAAAAATACTTAGATACACAAAAAGGGAAATTTGTTTTTGAACTATTTTTAAGTTCTGAATCTGCTAAAACGGAGGTTCATCCCTCTCATCCATATCATTCATTTTCGAAGGAATTGTTCTAACATTCTGATGATTATCGAAATCAGTATTTGCTTCAAGGTTCCCAACCGGAGAATATTCACTATTTTCGGGATCAACGAATTTTGCAAATCGATTAATAAATCGTAATGAAATATCACCTAAGGCACCGTTACGATGTTTTGCAATATTTATGATGGCACTTCCTGTAGTTGGGTTTCCGTCTTCATCCTGGTCGATATTGTAATATTCGGGGCGATAAATAAACAAAACCATATCGGCATCTTGCTCAATTGCACCCGATTCACGTAGGTCAGAAAGTATAGGTTTTTTTGATCCTGCCCGAGTTTCTACAGCACGACTCAATTGTGATAAGGCAAGAATTGGTACGTTCAATTCTTTTGCAAGCCCTTTCAAAGAACGTGAAATTAAACTGATTTCCTGTTCACGATTTGATTTTTGATCGGCGGCTGCACTCATCAATTGCAAATAATCAACCAAAATCAATTCAATATTATGCTGAGCTTTAAGCCGGCGGCATTTTGCACGCAATTCAAAAATAGAAAGGCCGGGTGTATCGTCAATAAAAATCGGTGCATCCATCAATTTATTTATCTGCGAATTCAATTGCTGCCATTCATAATTTTCGAGATTACCCTTTTTTAATTTATCGGACGATAGTTGTGTTTCAGCAGAGATTAGTCTTGTAACCAACTGAATAGACGCCATTTCTAATGAGAAAACTGCTACCGGTTTATTAAAATCAATCGCCATATTTCTTGCCATTGATAATGCAAATGCCGTTTTACCCATACCCGGACGAGAGGCAATGATTATTAGATCTGATTTTTGCCAACCGGAGGTAATACGGTCTAACTCAGTAAAACCTGATGGAACGCCTCGCAAATGTCCATCCTGATCTTTTGCAGCCTGAATTTCTTTTATGGCTTCACTAACCAATTCCGACATATTTTCGAAATTTCGACGAAGATTACTTTCGCTAACAGAAAATAAATTACTTTCTGCTTTATCAAGTAAGTCGAAAACATCTGTGGTATCTTCGTAAGCGTCTTTAATAATTTCCGAAGATATTCTGATTAACTCGCGTTGGATAAATTTCTGTGATATTATTCTGGCATGAAATTCAACATTTGCACCCGATGCAATGCGGTTTGTTAATTGTGTAATATAAAATGGGCCTCCGACAATTTCGAGTTCTCCACTGTTTTTAAGTTCGTTTGTAACCGTGAGAATGTCAACCGGTTCGGCTTTTGAAAACAATCTTAAAATAGCTGAAAATATTTTTTGATGAGCTTCTTTGTAAAATACTTTAGGCTTAAGGATATCAATAACAGCGGTTAAAGCATCCTTTTCAAGCATAATTGCACCAAGAACAACTTCTTCCATATCAACAGCCTGAGGAGGTAACTTTCCATGCTCTGGGAAAGCCTGGCCCGAAACAGGCCTAATTCTTCTACTTTTTGCTTTATCAGACACTTCCTGAATTTTGCCAATGGGATTGTTTTCGTTGTTTTCCATAAGGCAAAAATATAATAATAATATAATAAAGTAATCAGAAAGATTATATTTTTTTTGTTTAGTTCAGGCATTAGCAATTTTTGTTTTCGGTAATGAGTGGGTAAATAATATTGGAAACCTTCAAGCCTGAAAAAGATTGTACAATGAGTTTATGAAAAAATTTGTGTTTTCCGGCAAACGCAATTTAGTAGATTTAAAAATTTAGTTAATTTTATCGCTGAAAAATACTTAACTTGATTAATTCATGAAATTATCAAAAAACCATTAAAATGGTTAAAATACAGGCAATTCTTTTTAGTAACCCACGCCTTAAGTCGTGGGCTACAAAATATCCAAGATTTATATTATTAACTGTTTTAACAGTTTTATGAATTATCAGGTAAACTTTTATTAATAAAAAAAAGGAATAAAAATTTGAATAGTAAATTATTGAAAAACGATAAATACAATACTCCAAAAAATACTAAAAGGATTTTTTGGGATAAATTGATGCTAAATTCTCGATTGTATTTTTATATAAAATATTTTAAATTAGTATTAAAGTCAAACAAATTAGCTAAGTCATCGAAATATGATGACAATGAATGGGAATTATCCTCATACCGTATTTTTGACTTGATTGAAAAATGCGGAGGAAAAATTCATATCACAGGATTAGATTTTATACGTAATTGCGAGGGGCCGGTAATTTTCGTTAGTAATCACATGAGTACAATGGAAACTATGATATTTCCATTTATTATAAATCCTATTAAGAAAATTACATTTGTTGTAAAAGATAGTTTAGTAACGCATTCTTATTTTGGTGCAATTATGCGTTCACGTAATCCAATTGTTGTAAGCAGATCAAATTCACGAGAAGATTTTAAAATTGTTATGGAAAAAGGTGTAGAATATTTGGCAAGTGGTAAGTCAATTGTAATTTTTCCGCAAAGCACAAGAAGTGTTGAATTTATCCCAAAGAAGTTTAATTCTTTAGGAGTAAAATTGGCAAGCAAAGCAAAGGTTATAATTATTCCGGTTGCAATTAAAACCGATTTTTGGGGAAATGGAAAATACTTAAAAGAGTTTGGGCCTATCAATCGTAAAGAACAAATTCACATCAATTTCGGGGAGCCATTATCGGTGAAAGGAACAGGAAAAGAAGAACATAAAAAAATACTTGAATTCATTTCTTCTAATTTGAAAAAATGGCAGGAATAAAAAAAAAGGTTTCTAAAATTATTTTTTAGAAACCGTTTCAACAATAAAAAAAACTAAATCTTTAGTAACTTTTTCGATTAGAATTACCTCTGCTGTTATAACGACTATTTTCTTCCTTTGGTTTCGCTTTCTTTACAACTATTGTTCTTCCATCAAGTTCACTTTCGTTAAGTTTATCAATGGCAGAGTTAGCTTCATCATCATCTGGCATTTCGATGAATCCAAAGCCTTTGGAACGACCAGTAAATTTGTCTGTAATAATTTTTACAGAACTAACATCTCCAAAAACTTCAAATGCCTCTTTTAGGCTGTCTTCTTGAGTGTTAAAATCTAATTTTGCAATAAAAATATTCATAAGTAAGTGTTAAAAATTAAAATAATATTATCATTACTGATAAAAACATTTTGCAAATAAAATACTATTTCTTTAGATATACAAAATTCTTTTCCTTTTTTAGCTCAATTTCAATTAATTTTAACTAATTATTTGTCTCATTGATTACTATTATTAAAAAATACTATATATTTTTTTTACATATAAGATTTTATTTTTTTCAATTATAATTAACTGTTTTATAAAAGTTTAATGAAGGTTCAACACCAATTTCATTATTTCTCAACTTGAATAATATTAAGATACTTTGATTTTAAAATTTTCTCAAGTATGTATTTATAATGTTTTCCAAATATTCTTGTTTTCCGCTTTTAATTATTGGTTCATTATTTTGAAGAATCCATTTTTCCAATTCAATAAAATCTATTTCTCTGTTCATTATTTTCAGGCCTGTTCCATGCTTGTACCCGCTATATCTTTCTTCAATAAAGTTATCGAGGATTTTATCTTTAATAATTTCATCAGCAATCAATAGTCCTTTTGCAAATGCATCCATTGAACCGATATGAGCATGGAAAAGATCGGACAAATCTGTTGATCCTCTCCTGAGTTTTGCATCGAAATTAAAACCACCTGATCCTAATCCTCCTTGTTTCAATACAACCAACATAGCATAAACGGCATCATAAATATTGGTTAAGAATTGGTCGGTATCCCATCCAAGCAAAGTGTCGCCTGTGTTGGCATCAATACTACCCAAACGGCCGGCAGCAGATGCCACGGTTAATTCATGTTGAAAAGTATGTCCGGCAAGGGTGGCATGGTTTGCTTCAATGTTAAGTTTGAAATCGTCAAATAAGTCGAATGCCCGTAGAAAGTTCAAGATAGATGCAGCATCAAAATCATATTGATGTTTTGTTGGTTCTTTGGGTTTGGGTTCGATCAATAGCGTGCCCTTAAAACCAATTTTCTTTTTATAATCTACGGCCATTTCGAAAAATCTCGCCAATTGCTCTTGTTCCTGACTATAGTTTGTATTTAATAAAGTTTCATAACCTTCTCTTCCTCCCCAAAACACATAATTTTCTCCACCGAGTTCCTTAGTAACATCCATAGCATTTTTTACTTGTGAAGCGGCATAAGCAAAAACATGTGGATCGGGATTACTTCCGGCTCCATGCGTAAATCGTGGGTTTGAAAAAAGATTTGCTGTTCCCCAAAGTAATTTTATTCCTGTTGCCTTTTGAAGCTGCTTCGTTTTTTCAGTCATTTTATGAAGGTTTGAACATGATTCTGCAAAATTGCTACCTTCGGGAGCTATGTCACGATCGTGAAAGCAATAGTAAGGCACACCTAATTTTGTAAAGAATTCAAATGCTGCATCAAGGGTTTTTTCGGCAATCTCCATTGGGTTTTTCCCTTTTTCCCATGGCCTATTGTAATTACCCCAACCAAACATATCGGCGCCGCTTCCTTTCATTGTGTGCCAGTATGCAACTGCAAACCGAAAATGTTCTTTCATTGTTTTTCCTGCGACGACTTTGTTTTCGTCATAATATTTAAATGATAAAGGATTATCGGAATCATTTCCTTCAAATTTAATTTTTTCTATTCCTTTAAAATATTCCATTCTCTATTTTTTAATTTTATGATTTATTGGGTTTTTAATTCTTTTTCTAAAACATTTAGCCATTTATTATATGAATCAGAATATGCTTGATTGTTTACAACAGGCTCAATTACATTTATTTTTTTAAAACTTTTGAATGCTTCACCATAGTTTTTATAAAATCCGTAACCAATACCTGCACCTCTTGCTGCACCTACTGATCCTTCAGTATCAAACAATTCAATTGTTGCTCCGGATAAATTTGCTAAAGTTTCTCTAAAAACTTTGCTTAGAAACATGTTTGCATTTCCAGCTCTAATTACTTTAATTTCAATACCTGCTTCTTCCATTATTTTCATCCCATAAAACAATGAAAAAACTATTCCTTCTTGAATAGCCCTGAAAACGTGTTCTTTTTTATGCAAATTAAAATTTAATCCATGAATTTGGGAAAAAATGTTTCTGTTTTCGATGATTCTTTCAGCTCCGTTTCCAAATGGTAATACAATTAATTCTTCACTTCCAACAGTTATTTGGTCGGCTAAGACATTCATTTCTTCGTAATCAAAAATATTATTACCGATATTATTTTTTGCCCACGAATATAGAATTCCAGTTCCGTTTATACATAAAAGAACCCCCAATCTTTTTTGTTTTGAACTGTGGTTAACATGAGCAAATGTATTTATTCGTGATAAAGGATCGTATTTCACCTCATTACTAATCCCGTAAATTACTCCTGAAGTGCCTGCTGTTGCAGCAATTTCGCCGGGATTTAAGACATTTAAAGAAAAGGCATTATTTGGTTGATCTCCTGCTCGGTAACATAATAAAGTGTCATTATCTAAACCCAATTCTTTTGCAGCTTTTTTACAAATCCTTCCTTGGTTTGAAAAGGTGGGAATTGTTTCAGGAAAGAGGTTTTTTTCTATTCCATAAAATATTAATAAGAAATCTGCAATCTCATTTTTTTCAAAATCCCAAAACATGCCTTCCGATAAACCAGAAACTGTAGTATTTTTTTCGCCTGTTAATTTGTATGCAATATAATCGCCCGGTAGCAAAATTTTATTGATCTTTTCGAAAGTGTTAGGTTCATTTTCTTTAACCCATTTTAATTTTGATGCCGTAAAGTTTGCGGGTGAATTTAGTAACCTGCTTAAACATTTTTCTTTTCCAATTTTTTGAAAAGCATCTTCTCCAATCTTGCTTGCTCGGCTGTCGCACCATATAATTGAAGGCCGTAAAACTTTATCATTTTTGTCAAGCAAGACTAATCCGTGCATCTGGTATGAAATGCCTATTGCTTTTATATCGCTTGTTGAAATACCCGATGAAATTAGAATTTCCCGTGTTGCTAATTTCAGGTTTTTCCACCAGTCTTTGGGGTTTTGCTCAGCCCATCCTGGTTGGGGTGAGCTGATTTTCATTTCCTTTTTAGGAAAAAAGGAAGTTGCTAAACACTTTCCGCTATGGCCTTCAATTATTGATGCTTTTACAGATGAGCTACCTATATCATATCCGATAAAATACATGTTTAATTTTTTTCCCAAAGTTTTTCCATTTCTTCAAGTGTTTTACCTTTTGTTTCAGGAACTAATTTCCAAACAAACCATGCAGCAAGTATTCCCATTAAACCATATATCCAATATGCAAAACCATGATTAAATTTCTCAGTTAAAAACGATGAATTATTTAAAATTGGAAATGTTGATGAAATAAAATAGTTGGAAATCCATTGTGCTGAAACAGCAACAGCCATCGCTCTCCCTCTTATTCTGTTGGGAAAAATTTCGGATAATAAAACCCATGTAACCGGCCCCCATGATAAGGCAAAGCATGCTACATATCCCAACATGAAAATTAATGCTGACAGTCCAAGCACATCAAGGAAGAATGAAAAGCCCAGGGCAAACATAAATACGGCCATTCCCAATCCACCAATAATCTGTAAGGGTTTGCGGCCGAATTTATCAACAGCAAGAATAGCAATAACAGTAAAAGTTAAATTGATTGCACCAACAATAATTGTTTGAAGGAGGGCATGATCTGTACCCGAACCCATATTTTTGAATATTTCGGGAGCATAATATAAAACGACATTTATTCCAACAAGTTGCTGAAAAATAGATAAAAGAATTCCAATAATTATTATAAATACTCCGAATGTAAATAATTTTCCTGATTTACGTACAATGGTTGATTGAATTTCTTCTAAAATTATTTTAGCTTTTTCAGTCCCATTAATTCTTTTTAATATATCAAGAGCCTTTTCAGGTTTATTACGAATTACCAGATATCTGGGTGTCTCCGGTACGAAGAATAACAAAATAAGAAACAATATTGCGGGAATTGCCTCGGAGGCAAACATCAGCCGCCAACCGATTTCATTCAACCAAATATCATCACCCTGAAGAGCAATAAAATAATTTACAAAATATACAACCAACATTCCAAATATTATGGCAAACTGGTTCCATGAAACAAGCTTGCCCCTGATTTCCGGAGGTGATATTTCTGCAATATACAAAGGTGAAAGCATTGAGGCCAGGCCAACACCCATACCTCCAATTATTCGGTACATCACAAATAATTTAACGAAAGTATGATCGACCTGTCCAATAGGCCTAATCAACATTTCGGGCATAGATGAACCTAAAGATGAAAACAAAAATAGAATAGCAGCCAGCATTAATCCTTTCTTTCTTCCAAGATGTAAGCTCACCAATCCCCCCATAATTCCACCTATTATGCAACCTATCAATGCACTCGAAACAACAAAACCAAACCAGAAGTCAGCCGTTGTTTCAGGTAAATTAAAAGGCTCAATAAATACTTTCTCAATGGATCCAACTGTTCCAGAAATTACAGCAGTATCATAACCGAATAGCAAGCCTCCAAATGTTGCTACAAGGGTTAGGCCTATTATGTAAAAACCTGATTTATTATTTTGTTTCATTGATTAATTGGGATTTTTTTTATTCATGTTTTAAATGAGGATAAAATAATATTCAGTAAATCATAATTAGATTTATATTTAGTTTTATAAATATATAATCAATTAACTTGTATCTATTCATTTTGTTATATAATTGAAACAAACTTACAACTTGTTTTGATATTTTCCCATATATATTTTAGATAATTGTTTGAATAATTCCTCAAAAAAAATAATATAAAAAAAATAATAATGCATTAGCCTTTCAAGAAAGTTGGATAAAACTATAGTTAAAAATCTATTAATCTGTAAGATTGGGAAAAATAAATAAAATATTTCCTATAGAAGAAAACCCTTTTGATTCTAAAAGAAGTCGAACTAAACAGTGTTTAGTAAACCCAAGAATATTTGGAATGACGGATGAATTGAATAATGAAAAAATGAATTTAGCATTCCAAAAATCAGAGTGTGTTCGTATGAATATTCCAACTTTACATTGCTGATTATTTAAGTATGCCACAATTGTTTTGCCCACAATATTTTATAATATAGTCATTTCTAATTATCTAATAAAAACAAGAAAAAATCAGATAGAAAATTTTTGACTAAAACTTCACAATCAATTTTACATTTAATTGCCGAGGTGTTAAATAATTAGGAACTGCATATTGTCCTCCGTTCACACCGGTTATCCAAAAATATGAAATCGTATTACTTATTTGAAACAGATTAAATATTTCTGCGGTTATCCAAACAGATTTCAGATAACGGAAAGGATTTTTGGGTGAAAGAACTGTGTTTTCACCTTTTAATTGTTTTGAGAAACCTATGTCAACTCTTCTATAGGCAGGCATCCGCAAAGTATGTTTGTATTTCGGGGAATTTGGCGGGCCAAATGTAAGGCTGCTACCAAAAAATAAACTCAGGTGCATTTTCCATGTAGGATTATTTGGAAGATAATCTTGAAAAAATAAGCTAAAATTCACACGCTGGTCTGTTGGCCGTGGAATATATCCCGGCTCAACCTTGGTGCTGTCAACCGGAGCATTGTCGAAAGTAATGCCCGGAACAATTAATTCACCTTCTATATTATAATAATTATAATAGAAATCATCTTCAATATCTTCCATGGTTTTCATTATGGAAAGGCTTGCCCATGAATCAATTCCTTTAACGAATTCGCCATTGATTTTCATGTCGATTCCGGCTGCATACCCATGCGAATTATTTTTAGCATAATATCTTATTCTAACATTATCAACTTCATAAGGTATTAAATCGTCGAGATATTTATAATAAATTTCGGTAGTAAATTTGAACGGCCTCGACCAAATATAAAAATTCCAATCGGATCCGAGCACGAAATGAATTGATTTTTGAGCTTTAATATCTTCATTTATCACACCTTCCATATCTCTCATTTCGCGGAAAAAAACGGGTTGATAATAAAATCCGGTTGAGAATCTTAAAACAATATCCTTCTTCCAATTCGGTTTGAAAGAAACTGTTGCACGAGGACTAACAATCAATTCTCTATTAAAATCCCAATAGTTGGCTCTCAGGCCGGCTGTTAATGTTAAATTATTATTACTTTTTATCGACCATGCATCCTGAATAAATGCGGTGTAGCGGTTTGATGAAATATCATTATCGGTTTTTAAAGAATAAAAAAGTTTAAACGAAGGATGAAGCGGATTGGGATTTCCCGGATCATAAGCTGGATTTGGTAAGGAATAACCTGCTGAATCTATTAAATCCCACTCACTTACATTATCATCAATAATTTCGTGTTGATATTTTACGCCCCAAAGAATAAAATGATCGGACTTAAGCAAAGTTCCTTTGTGCTCAATATTATAAACCGAAGCATTAAGTTTATTTCTTGCATGATTTAAATACGTTCCAACACCTTCAGATTGAATAACTTTTGCAGCCTCATCATCGAGACTTCCAAAATCGGCTTCCAGGCGTCCGATCCAATATTGTCCCTGAATGTCAAAGTTTTCACGCTCATAAGTTTTAAAAGCTGAGGCTGTTAAAGTTAATTTTAAATCTTTGTTGGGCATATGATTTAAAGATAAAGCTCCAAAGAATGTTTCAAATTTATCTTTTTCCTGTCCGTCAAAATAAATTTTCACTCTATGAGCATCCTGAAAAGTTCCAAAATCGGTTTCGCGATCGGAAGGAACAAATTTGTAAACGTTTCGTGCATAATGCCCAAGAAAAGATAGTTCGGTTTTTGTACTTAAATCATATCTTAAAAGTGTTTGAACATCTGTAAACGAAGGTTGATAATCGCCTTTTGTGTCAAGCCCCGATAAAACACTTTGATTTGATTTTTGCCTCACTCCAAGTAAGTAAGAAAATTTTCGGTTTTTTGTAATTCCTTCAATAAATGCTTCACCACCTAAAAAACTTATTCCAAATGAACCTCCAAATTCAAGCGGTTTTCGATATTGAATATCTAAAACAGAAGACATTTTATCTCCATATTTTGCATCAAATCCACCTGCAGAAAACAGAATAGATGAAACCATGGATGAATTAATAAAACTTAATCCCTCCTGTTGGCCCGAACGAACCAAAAACGGACGATAAATTTCTATTCCATTTACATAAACAAGGTTTTCATCGAAATTTCCACCCCTAACCGAATATTGAGAACTTAATTCATTGGATGAAGAAACTCCGGGCAAGGTTTTTATTACCGATTCAACACCTCCGCTAACACTCGGTATTACGGAAATAGTTTTAGGATTAACTCTCGAAAGGCTTGTATTTCTGATTTCTTTATCTCTAATTTCAACGGGGGGTAGATCAGTGGAAACTTCTTTTAGGGAAATATTTATTCTCTTTTCTTCGCCGGGTGAAAGATTGACAGAAATTTCATCACTTTCATATCCGACAAAAGATATTACAATTGTAAGTTTTGTATTTGCAGGTATTTCAAATCTATAATCTCCAATTTTATCTGTAATTGCTCCACCGGGCTGATCTTTTGCAGTAATATTTGCCAGATGAATAGGTTTATTTTCCTCATCGGTAATCTTTCCGAAAATAAAAGCCTTGTTTTGACTAAAGACGCTTAGTGATGAGATAAACAAGAAGATAAAAAGGTAAAATCTAAATATATTCATAAAGGTATTCAAATTCGAATAATAGTAAATACTAACTTATTTGTTAAATAATTATTATTTAGGTACGGTATTTAATCTTTTAAGATTCCAAAAACAGTTATCGATAGATTTAGTTCAAAAAAAAATGCTGCTACATGAAACAAACATATAGCAGCATTTTTTTAATACGATAAAAAAATTATTTTGCTTTTTTATAAAAACCTTTTTCTTCAGCTTCTTTTAAACAAGCGGAAATTCCTTTTTTATTGATGTTTCTTAATCCTGCCATTGAAACTTTTAGGATGATCCATTTGTTTTCTTCAGGAATGAAAAACCTTTTTGTCTGAAGATTAGGATAAAATTTTCTTCTTGTTTTGCTATGCGAATGGGAAACACTATTTCCCGTAATCATTTTCTTGCCTGTTATTTCACAAATTCTTGACATCTCTTATTTCCTTTTATTAAGGTTAACTTTTTTTAAAATGGTGTGCAAAGGTCTAAATATTTTTTTTATTTGCCAAATAAAAAATAAAATATTAAAATTATTTTTTAATGCTTTGATTTATATATGTTAAGACAAAACAAAATGTGCTTATTTTCTAAATTATTAAAAATATTTATGATTTAATATTCTATAAAAGTAGGCAATTTCAATCATATCTTTGCGCTACTTGCTGCAACTGTGCGATCAATTTTTTTCACCAAACCCTGTAAAACATTTCCCGGACCTACTTCAATAAAAGTTTTAATTCCGGTTGCAATCATATTTTGTACTATCTGTGTCCAGCGAACCGGTGAAGTTAATTGAGAAATTAAATTAGTTTTAATAATCTCCGGGTCGTTTACAGATTGTCCTGTAACATTCTGATAAATTGGGCATATACCTTCGGAGAATTGTGTTGATTTGATTGCATCCGAAAGTTCAACACGTGCGCTTTCCATAAAAGGTGAATGGAAGGCACCACCAACTTTAAGAGGAATTGCACGGCGGGCACCTGCATTTTTAAGTTTTTCGCAAGCAATTTCGATTCCTTTTATTGAACCTGAAATTACTAACTGGCCCTGGCAATTATAATTAGCCGGAACTACAATCTCATCAATTGATTTTAAAATATTTTCAACGGTTTCATCGTCAAGACCAATTATTGCAGCCATAGTTGAAGGTTCGGCTTCACAGGCTTTTTGCATAGCAAGTGCTCTTTTGTAAACTAACTTCAGCCCATCTTTAAAGCTTAGAGTTTTGTTGGCAACAAGAGCTGAAAACTCACCAAGTGAATGTCCGGCAACAACATCGGGTTTAAAATCATCGCCCAATTGGTTAGCCAAAATAACCGAATGCAAAAATATTGCAGGTTGAGTTACTTTTGTTTGCCTTAGATCTTCATCAGTTCCATCGAACATAATTTCATTTATTCGAAATTTAAGAATATCATTGGCTTTTTCGAATAATTCTTTTGCGGAACGAGAATTTTCGTACAAATCCTTCCCCATTCCAACATATTGTGCCCCCTGTCCGGGGAAAATATAAGCTTTCATAATTTTACTTTTAGTAATCTATTTTGCTAAATCCAATCAAAAAGTATTAATTTGTTTCAATTATTTATTATTTTTAAATAAATAATTATTAGTTTTTTGTTATTTAAAAGAAGAAATTTGTCAAAAAAATATATTTACTTTATTACTTACGGTTTTATTATTTTCTGTTACCTAAAAATCTCAGCAAAAATAAGAATAAATTTATAAAATCAAGATAAAGTGTTAACGCCCCCATAATAGTTAATTTTCGAGTTGTTTCGCTTCCAAATTCTATTCCTCCTCCGATTCGTTTTAATTTTTGAACATCATAAGCAGTTAATCCCGTAAAAACCAGTACTCCTATAAAACTTATGATATATTCCAGTGTTGAACTTTTCATAAAAAAGTTTAATAATGAAGCAATTATTATCCCTATTAATCCCATCATCATCAAAGACCCAAATTTTGTCAGGTCAATTTTTGTTGTATAACCGGTTACAGCCATGATCCCAAACATGGAAGCCGTTACAACAAATGTCAATGCAATCGAACTTTGAGTATAAACTAAAAGAATGAAACTCAAACTCATTCCAAGAAGAATAGCAAAAGCAATAAATAATAAAGAAAGGATTCCTGCTGATAATTTATTAAAACCAAAGGACATAATCAAAACAAAACCAAAAGGTGCAAGCATAACTATCCATCCTAATATTGACATACCTCCGGTTTGGGAATTAATTAATGAACCAATCAATGAGGGATCTGAAGAAAAAAAGTAGGCTGTGGCAGCAGTAATTACCAATGCTAAAAACATCCATGTAAATACATTAGCTATAAAAGCTTTTGCTACAGATACTTCTTTTTTACCGGTAGCTGTATAGTTAAAACTATTATTTTTTGTTAACATATTATTTGTTTATTGAAATCAGATAACGCAATTAAAAATCATTTATTTTTTTCTAATGGAGTTTTGCACTTATTAAATTGATGAACTCCGCTCGGGTTGATTCACGACGAAAAGCACCTGTGAAATCCGAAGTTGTTGTTACGGAATTTTGTTTTTGAACTCCTCTCATTTGCATACATAAGTGTTGTGCTTCAATAACAACAGCAACGCCAAGTGGGTCTAAAGTTTTCTGGATAACTTCTTTAATTTGCGTTGTCAAACGTTCCTGAACTTGCAACCGCCTTGCGTAGGCTTCAACAACTCTGGCAATTTTACTTAATCCTGTAATATATTTATTGGGAATATAGCCCACATGGGCTTTACCGATAAAAGGAATAATATGATGTTCGCATAAAGAAAAAATATCAATATCTTTAACAATCACCATTTCTTTATAATCTTCCCTGAATTTTGCCGAATTAAGTATTTCAACCGGATCGGATAAGTAACCCTGCGTTAAAAACAAAATAGATTTTGCTACTCTTTCAGGTGTTTTAATAAGTCCTTCACGTTCTACGTTTTCACCAATGGCTGATATTATGTTTTTATAGTTTTCCGAGAGTTTTTTTATTGTATCCTCATCAAACTCATCAATTCTTTCATAGCCGTTTGATATATTATCAGTTCTCATTTTTTTGTTTTTAGAATTGGCAAAAGTAGTAATAGATTTTAATTATTTGGATAGGATTTAATAATATTTTAAATTAAATTTTCTAATTGTATATTTTCTTACTAAACTGTTTGCTTAAATAATATTTATCTTCCCCCTTTGTTATAATAATGCAAATATTATCAAGTAGGTTTAATTCAAAAATTTTATATTTGCGGAAAATTTCTTACAGATGAATAAAGACACTATTATTGGCTTCGTATTAATTTTCATAATTTTAGTTGGATCAAGTTTATTAATGCAACCCTCGAAAGAAGAAAAAGCTGCTCAACAACGTAAACAGGACTCAATTATGGAGCTTAGGCAGCATTATTATGATTCAATTTCTCAGGCCGAAGCCATAAAAAAAGCTCAGGAAGAAGCAAATCCGAATAAAATAATTGAAGAAAATTTAGCAGTGCAGCAAATTGAAACCGAAGACTTAAGTTTACTGAAAGATAAATTAGGGCTTTTTGCCGGTTCTGGGATTGAGAATAAGGAGTATTATATTCTTGAAAATGATGTGATTAAAATCAAACTTTCTTCAAAAGGTGGTAGGATTTTCTCTGTTCAACTTAAAAATTATCAAACCTATGATTCACTGCCTTTGATTTTATTCGAGGCTGATTCATCTGCATTTGGGTTTTCGTTTTTTGCAAACAACAGAATAATAAATACTTCTGATCTATATTTTAAACCTCATTGGAAATCAAGCATATTCGAGGGTAAGGATTCAATAGTAGTTAGTGGTAACGATTCCGTGCAGTTTGCAATGAGGCTTTATGCTGACGGTGGTGAAGGTTCATATAACTCAAACAAATATATTGAATTTCTTTACACACTTCGCGGCAATAAATATATGATGCCATACACGATTAATTTTGTCGGAATGAATGAGATCATCACTTCAAATCCCGGATTTATAAATCTTGCATGGAGTGCCAACCTGAGGAGACAAGAAAAAAGCCTTGATAACGAAAGAAACGAGTCAACTATTTATTATAAATATTATAAAGACGAAGTAGATTACCTTTCGGAAAGAAGTGATAAGCAAGAATCATTAAAATCGAAACTTAAATGGATTTCATTCAAAACCCGCTTTTTCTGTTCAACTCTGATAGCTAATAAATTCTTCAATAATGCAGATGTAGAAACATATACAGGCCTGGATCGTGATCATTATTGCAAGTCGATGTATTCGGAAATATCGGTACCGATTAGCACTTCGCCAACTCAGAGTATTCCGATGAGGTGGTATTTTGGACCTAATAAATACAATATTTTAAACTCTTATGATCTTGACCTTGAACAACAAATACCTTTGGGTTGGGGGTTTTTCCTTCTTGCATGGGTAAATGTTTATGCTGTTATTCCGGTCTTTGATTTCCTCGGGAGTTTTGGATGGAACTATGGAATTATTATTTTAATTTTAACCATATTAATTAAGATAGTTCTTTTTCCGATTGCTTATAAAACTTATAAATCTTCGGCTAAAATGAGGGTTTTAAAACCTGAGATTGAAGAAATTACCAAGAAATTTCCGAAGAAAGAAGATGCAATGAAAAAGCAGCAGGCTACTATGGCTTTATATAAAAAAGCCGGAGTCAATCCAATGGCCGGATGTGTGCCGATGCTGTTGCAGATGCCGATACTTTTTGCAATGTTCAGGTTTTTTCCTTCTTCGATTGAGTTAAGACAAAAAGCTTTTCTTTGGGCACACGACCTTTCATCTTATGATTCCATCTGGACTTTCCCCAATGGTTTTAAAATCCCTTTTTATGGCGATCATGTTAGTTTGTTCACTCTTTTGATGACCGTTTCGACAATCTTTTATACAAAAATCAATAATGAAATGATGGGGTCGTCAACACAGCAAATGCCGGGTATGAAAACCATGATGTATTTTATGCCCATTATGTTCCTCGGAATTTTTAATAATTATGCATCAGCCTTAAGTTATTATTATTTACTGGCTAATGTTTTTACTTTCCTTCAAATGTTTATTTTTAGAAAAGCTATAAACGAAAACAAGCTTCTGTTACAAATTCAAAAAAACAAGAAAAAGACGGTAAAAAAATCAGGATTTCAGAAACGTATGGAGGATATGGCTAAGAAAAGAGGATATAACCCTAAGAAAAAATAAATTCTTTTTAATGTAGGGCCTAATTATAAAATATATATTCGAAAATTTAAAGATAGATATATAATGAAAATTAAGGAAATAGGGGAAATATCTTTACTAACTTATACTTTTTACCCGTATTCACTTTTTACCCCCTTTAATTAATTATGATATGAACCGACGATTATTGTTTTTTATTTTAATCAATACTTTTTCAATAAATTCATTTTCGAATATTATCGCCGATTCAACAAAAATAACGAATAGTCCGGATATCACTAAATTTTGGAGTTTTGAAACAGTTACAAAATTAATTTTTAATCAGATAAGTCTTACGAACTGGGCAAAAGGAGGAGAAAGTTCATTATCAGGTAAATCAGATTTAATTTTTGAGGCTAAATATAAAAAAGAAAATATTAGTTTTGAAAATGATATTAATCTTGATTTTGGGTTAATGGGATTCAAAGGCGATAATGATAAAATTAAAGTACAAAAAACCGAGGATAAAATTGACTTAAGCTCGGTTTTTGGATATGAAGCCTACAAAAATTGGTATGTAACTACTGTTTTTAATTTCAAAACACAATTTGCAAACGGTTTTAAATATCCTGATGACTCGACCCTTATTTCCGACTTTTTTTCACCTGCGTATTTTACATTATCATTTGGTTTTGATTACAAACCAAGTAAAAAATTCTCTCTTTTTATGTCACCGGCAGCAGGGAAGCTTATTTTAGTTTTAAATCAGGAATTGGCCGATAAGGGTGCATATGGAGTTATTCCAGCCGAGTACGACACTTTAGGGATTAAGATTAAAAAAGGGAAAAAGCGAAAAGCCGAATTCGGGATAAATATTATTTGTAAAGCCAAGGATGAAATTTTTAAAAACATTACCGGTGAAACAAAATTAGTTTTGTATAATAATTATTTAGATGATAATCTGAATAATAGATGGAATATTGATATTGATTGGGAAACCAAATTCGAGCTTAAAGTGAATAAACACATTTCAACGAATTTATATTTTCATAGCATTTATGATCACAATGTTCCTATTCCTGAATATGAAATTATTGATGACAAAAAAACAAAAATATCAGAAGGTCCAAAGCTTCAAATAAAAGAAAGTTTTGGGCTTGGTTTTACTTTTAGATTTTAATGATTGAATGATAGAATGAGTTAATGATAGAATGAGTAAATGATAGAATGAGTAAATGATAGAATGAGTGAATGATAGAATGAGTGAATGATAGAATGAGTAAATGATAGTATGATATAATTAGAGAATATTAAGAATAATCAATCCTTGCATAATTTAAAGACAGAAAACAAGAAAATAGTGTATATTTACAATGATAAATTAATAAGATAATTTCTATTATAAAATATACAATAGAAAATCGTTGAAAGTTATCGGGAAAAATTTCATCGTACATGAAACAAAAAATAATATTAAATCATTCAAACATTTAAGCATTCAATGATTTTCCACTTAGAACCAAATTATTTTAAATATTATGCAAAATATTAAAGATGAAATAATAAAGTCTGTTAAAATTCTAAAAAACTCAAAAGCTACAACTGCTTTCACAGGTGCGGGAATTTCAGTAGAAAGCGGCATACCAACTTTCAGGGGTAAAGATGGATTATGGAGTAAATATGATCCTAAAATACTTGATATTAATTATTTTCATAAATATCCAAAAGACTCATGGAAAGTGATAAAGGAAATTTTTTATGACTTTTTCGGAAAAGCAACTTACAATAAAGCACATGAGGTTTTGGCATTAATGGAGCAAAATAATTTAATCAATAATGTTATAACTCAAAACATTGATAATTTGCATCAGGAAGCCGGTAGCAAAATTGTGCATGAATTTCATGGCAATTCAAAAAATTTGATTTGTACTAAATGTGGAAAATCATACAATATCAGCGAAGTAAATTTATCATCCCTGCCTCCAAAATGCAATGAATGTAATGGATTATTGAAACCTGATTTCATTTTTTTCGGTGAAGGGATTCCTAAAAAAGCATACTCGGCTTCACTTGAAGCTTCGGAAAAATCGAAAGTTTTTCTCGTTATCGGAACTACCGGAGAAATTATGCCTGCCTGCCAAATCCCATATCTCGCTAAACAAAATGGAGCAATAATTATTGAAATTAATCCTGAAGAATCGAATTTTACTAACAGGATAACCGATGTCTTTCTCAAAGGTAAAGCATCGGAAATAATGAAAATAATTGAAAAGGAACTTTTTAAAAACAAATAATAATGGATATTCTTTGGTCAGTAATTTCAGGGATACTTGTAATTGTGGGTGTTATAGGATGTGTTATTCCAATCATTCCGGGTCCGGCTATTAGTTTTTCTTCACTTTTGCTTTTGCAACTTAAATCAAATCCTCCCTTCACAAGTGATTTTTTAATATGGTTAGGAATAATTATGATAATTGTTACTGCATTGGATTATGTTGTTCCGGCCTATGGAACAAAAAAATTGGGAGGATCAAAATCAGGGATCAGGGGGAGTATTGTAGGCCTGATTTTTGGCATATTTCTCTTCCCTCCGATTGGAATTATTATTGGCCCTTTTATAGGAGCAGTAATTGGTGAATTGATGATAGGAAAAAGCTCAAATGTTGCTTTTCGGTCGGGTTTGGGTTCATTTATCGGTTTTTTATCCGGTACATTAATAAAGCTAATATATTCTTTTGTTGTGGGTTATTATTTTGTTGAAAGCTTTTTTTAGATTTTGTTTATGTGTTTTAAATTTTTTCAACCACAAATATTTTATCTATATTTATAAGATTATTTTTGTTTCAGTATTTGAAATTAAACGCAAACAAAATGAAAATTGTATTTCGCCCCACAAAACCTTCTGAAAGAATTTCACAAATTGACATTTTAAGGGGTTTTGCTTTGTTTGGTATTTTGCTTGTGAACGTTTTCGGTTATAATTCTTCGTTTTTTGATTTTAACGGATTTTATCAAACGTATGAGGATCCGGTGAATAGCACTGTTTTTAATTTAGTTATTGGCTTTGGTGCCGATAAGTTTATTTTTATTTTTTCCTTTCTTTTTGGTGTAGGTTTTTCAATTATGTATTTGAAATATTGTGCTGATGAAAGGGATTTTTTCACTTTATACCTTCGCCGCTTATTGGCCCTAATGATGTTTGGTATAATTCATATTATTTTTTTCTGGGCAGGAGATATTTTGGTTTCATATTCATTAATGGGAATGATATTATTGCTATCAAGAAAATTACGATCAGGTTTAATAATGTTTCTAAGTGTTTTATTATATTTTTTCCCAATAATTTATATTGCTTTTGAAGGTGTTTTTCCATGGATGCCATCGGCATTAAGCTCAGTTACAGAAATAAAAATGCCCGAAGTAATTGATATTTATTCAAGCGGATCATATTTGGAAATCCTAAAAATCAGAATACATGAATATTTTGCCTTCAGAAATATTAACTTAATATATTATGCCCCAAAAGTTTTGTCTTTATTCTTTTTTGGTTTTTTATTTTACAAACATAAATATCTTGAAAAGATAAATTCTTCAAGAGTTAGTTATTTTTTCGTTTTAATTATTGTGCTTTTAATTGGGATATTTTTAAATCTATTTACCGAAAACATTGTAAACAGTTTAGCGAACCCCGAAACAAATCCTTTTTATACTGCTATTTATATGTGTGTGTTTGAAATCACAAATATTTTTCTTGGCCTCTGCTACATTCTTATAATATTATTATTATCTCAGATTCCAATATTTAAAAACATCCTTAATCCTTTAAAATATGTTGGACGAATGGCTCTTACAAATTATTTAATGCAATCAGTGATTTTTACAACAATTATGTATGCTTACGGATTTGGGTATTTTGGAAGTATTCAGCCCTGGCAGCTTATTATTTTTGCAATTGTGATATTTGTAATTCAGATTTTTATTAGTGTAATTTGGTTAAAAAACTTTCGTTTTGGCCCATTGGAATGGGTATGGAGAAAATGGACATATTTTAATGCTTGATTAAAAAAATATTGAATATCGCTAAACGAACAATTTTATTTTTCAATGAAGGCGAATATTGTCCCTCAAGCTTTAACTGTAAAAATTATTTATGAAATAGCCAAACTCTTAACAGAGATAAAAATTTGTCAATAATAATTGGCTTAGCGAGGTAATCGTTTGCACCGGCAGCAATACATTTATCTCTATCGCCTTTCATAGCTTTGGCTGTTAGAGCAATAATTGGCAATTTTTTATACTTTTCCTGTTTCCTAATTCTTCTCATGGCTTCATAACCATCCATTTCAGGCATCATAATATCCATCAATACCAAGTCGATATCAGGGTTTTGCTCTAATTTTTCGAGTCCGAACTTACCATTTTTCCCAATTATCACATTCATTCCATTGTCCTCAAGAATACTTGAAAGAGCAAAAACATTTCTCATATCATCGTCAACGAGAAGTATTTTTTTACCTTCCAGAATTACTTCCTTATGGTGAGTAGTTTCAAGCATTCGTTGTTTTTCTTCAGGCATTTCAGATTCAACCTGATGAAGGAATAATGATGTCTCGGATAATAACCTTTCAAAAGAATGAGCACCTTTGAGAATAATGCTATTTGCGTATTTCTGCAATTTTTCATTATCATCTCTTGATAGTTCAGAACCGGTGTAAATTATTATCGGGAGATTATTAACAGTGTTACTTTTTTTGATTTTCTCAAGAATTTCGAAACCGTTCATATCTTCTAAACCGAGATCAAGTATCATGCAATCAAATTTTTCGGTATTTAATTCTTTGAGGGCATCTTTTCCGGTTTCTACGGCAACCGTAAAAATATTATCATCTTTAATTAGTTCAACTATACTTTTCTGTACTATCTTATCATCTTCAACAATTAAGACTTTTTTTAGTGGTTTGGAAAGAAGTTTTTTTATCTTTTTAAATGCATTATTGAGTTTTTCGCTACTAACCGGTTTTGTCAAATACCCAATGGCACCTAACTTCATGGCTTCAATGGATTCGTCGCTTGCCGATATAAAATGAACCGGAATATGTCGAGTTTTAGGATTATCTTTTAATCTTTTCATTACTTCGTAACCATCAATGCCGGGAAGCCCAATGTCGAGAATTATTGCTGAAGGCAAATAATATTCTGCATAATGTAAACCTGTTTCACCGCTAATAGCAAACATACTTTTAAAACCTTTTTCCTGAGAGAGACTACGCAGTACTTTACAAAAATTAAGATCATCCTCAATAATGAGAATAAATTCATCACCAGGTTTTATGTCGTCTTTATCATCTTCAATCCCCAAGGAAATCATTGATTCGGGAGGAAGGTGTATTAAATTTTTAGTATCTTCTGAAGCTTTTTTATCAGATACTTCTATTTTCTCTTTAGAAGATATTTTAGTTGTAGCAGCCTGCTTTTTTTCATTTTCGGCAAGAAGTCCATCAATTGAAAGAGGAAGATATAAAGTAAATATTGATCCTTTTCCTTCTGTGCTGTTTAAATGAATTTCTCCACCGAGAAATTCCGAAAAGCTTTTAGAAATAGTTAATCCGAGGCCTGTACCGCCATACTTTCGGCTGGTTGTACCGTCAGCTTGATGAAAAGCTTCAAAAATTGATTTTAACTTCTTTTTTGGAATACCGATTCCTGTGTCAATCACAGATAAAGCTACGCTGCTTTCGGGTGTCAAAATACTATTACTAAATTTGATTGATTTATCCGTATTCCGTATCGAAAGGGTAACGCTACCTTTAGGAGTAAATTTAATTGCATTAGACATCAGATTTTTAATAATTTGATGAACTCGCTGTATATCTGTTGGTATTTCTTTTGGAACATCATTGCCAATATCAACTTTTAATTCGATACCTTTATTGGTAGTTAGAGGCAAAAATGATTTATTTATAAAATCTTTTAATTCCTCAAAGTTCAGCAAATCAATATTGAGGTCCAGTTTACCGGCTTCAACTTTTGAGAGGTCGAGTATTTCGTTTATTAAATTCAAAAGGTCAGTACCTGAAGAATTTATTGTTTTAGAATATTCGATTTCTTTTTTCCCCAGGGTTTTATTTTTATTACCATAAAGTAGTTCGGAAAGTACAAGTATGCTGTTTAAAGGAGTTCTAAGTTCATGGGACATATTTGCAAGAAATTCCGATTTATATTTACTTGCGGCTTCAAGATCTTTAGCTTTTTGAATGATCTCCATTTGAGCCTTTTTAAGTTCTCTGTTTTTAACTTCAATATCGTCTCGTTGGATTTCAAGGGCTTTGGTCCTTTCTTCAAGCTCTTCATTAGTAACTCTTAATTCTTCTTGCTGTTGTTGTAGATTTTCCTCTGAAATCTTTAGTGCTTTGGTTTGCTCTTCAAGTTCATCGTTAGTTTGTCGTAATTCTTCTTGTTGAACAGTCAATTCATTAGCCTGAATTTGGGTTTGTTCAAGAAGTTTTTGAACTTTAGCATGCGATTGTGCCGAATTAATAGCCACAGCAATACTTTCAACACACATGTCAATAAACACTTCCTGTAGTTTTGTAAATGGGGAAGAAGATCCTATCTGAATAATACCAATTAATTTATCTTCAAAAATAAAAGGAGCAATTAGATAATGATCGGGTGTTTTTTTATCGATGCTATAATTAATCTCAGGAACATCGGAACTTATGTTAGAAATAATTATTTTTTCTTTCTGTTTTGCAACTTGCCCGACTAGTCCCTCACCAATTGAGATTTTAGTAAATTTAACTTCAGTGTCTTTAAAAGCATAGCTTGCGTCAAGAGTAAGAATGTTTTCTTCATTATTTAAATAAAGTAATCCAATTTGTATGTCAAGATATTTGACAAGGAAAGAAATTATTTCATCGGTAAGTTCTGATATTCTTTTTTCACCACTAATTTTAGATTCGAGGTTATTAATTCCGGTTTTCAACCAATCCTGATCTTTAATTTCTTTTGAAGTGTCTCTCAATGTTTTAGTCATTTCAAAGAGCGAAATGCCAAGAGTATCTTTTTCGCTTCGAGGGACAACATCACCTGAGTAATCACCTTGGGCAATTTTATTTGCCTGATTAACTACTCCTTTAAAGCTTTTAATCATTTGATTCATTGACTTGCCCAAAACATCTTCTTCACTTCTGATTTCAACATTTCGGCTATAATCACCCAGAGCAGCCAATTGACTAACATCAGCATAAGACTGTAAGGATTTTACAAGTCTGTTAAATGTATTGGTCATATCACCAACTTCATTTTTGGGAGCCCTGATTTCTTTGTTTTTTAACTGCCCTACTGCCACTTCTTTTGCCCAAACCGAAATTTTCTTAATTGGGCTTACAAACCAACGAGTTACGATGATTGATATAAAGAATACTATAATAAATGTTACGAAAAAAGAAATCTTTGCAATGTCGGATAAATCACGTGCATACACAAATGCCTCATAATGATTAATGTTTTCAATCAACGCCCAATTAACCCCAAAATCTTCAAGAAAATCAATATTGCGATAAATTCCAAGGACGTTTTTTCCGTTATCATCCAAATAATTTGTAACAATTCTTCCTTTTTTTAACTCTGATTTTTGTAAGAATGGATTGTTCTTTTTATTAATATATGTCAACCATTCATTAGCTTTTTCATTTTTTGATTTATTATTTAATATTGCTGTGTCACCAATAAATCGTGAACCTGATCTATAAATCAAATCTTTGCCAATAATATAAGATTCGCCGGTTTCGCCTAAAGCGGCATTGCCCATGATAATTTCATTAATTTTATCCATGGTGACTTGAATTGCTAAAATTCCAATTTCTTCACCATTTTTATTATGAATAACTTGCCCGAAAAAGCCCGATAATTTATTCATAGAAGGTTCATAAAACTCAAGGTCGGAAAATAATATTTTATCGGTTTCTAATATTTTTTTACAAGTTTTTGCAAAAAGTGTATTTGAATGTTTTCCATAAAATAAATTTGTACCTAAATCATTTTCATTTTTGAGGCTAAATAATATATTTCCTTTAGTATCTATAAAATAGATATCATAAAATCCTTTTTCTTTTATACCTCTCAAGAGATTTTTATTTAATAATTTTGTGTCTTCACTCCAATTGTCGGTTTGTACAAATTCATTTAAAGACTTATTATCCTGTTCAAATCGTCTTTTTAATGTTTCAAGAAATTTAATGTTTGAGTTTTGATTTGATTCGTAATTTAGAAAATCAACAATATCTTCAAAAAAAGAATTAATATATTCGACCCTCAACTGAGAAGTTGCCATCAATGCTTTTTCGTTCACTATAGTAAGCCCAACATAGGAATTCACATAGTTTAAATAGCTTAACACACCAAGAGGTATTATGGAAATTGCGAGAAACCATATTAAAAGAGATTTTCCGACACCAATATTGGAATTAGCTTTTATGAATTCTCGGATTTTTGAGGAAATAGGTTTCTTGTTTGTTGATGATTCTGTCATAAATATTTTTAGAATTCTTATTTCAAAGTATAAATATTTTTGAGATTAATTTTATTTTCTTATATCAAGTGCTTACCGAAACTTCTTCTATTGTATTATACAATTCCTCAGGATTAACAGGTTTGCTAACATAATAATCCATTCCAACTGCAATACATTTTTCTTTATCGCCTTTCATTGCATGAGCTGTCATTGCTACAATTGGAGTATGGATTTTATCTAATTTTTCACTTTTACGGATTAGTGTTGTTGCCTCAAAACCATCCATTACCGGCATCTGAACATCCATAAGAATTATATTAAATCTCTCTTTTTTTGTTTTTTCAACAGCTTCTTTTCCATTTACGGCAATTGAGACTTTATATCCTTTCCTTTCGAGTAATTGAATAACAATTTTACGATTAATAATCTGGTCTTCTACAAGTAAAACAGAAAGTTTCCTGCCATCTTTTTTAATTTCTTTTTGCGGCTTTTTTGAAATATTTAAAAACTCCGTATCAAAATTAAAAATACTGATTAGAAGATTTTTAATATTGTTTTGCAAAACCGGCTTTGTAATTACATGTTGAATTTCAGTCTTTAAAAATTCTTTGTTTTCGATTACGGATTTATCAGTAACCATGAGTACAATAACAGGTTTATTATTAATAGATAAAAAGCTTTTAATTTTCTTTTTTATATTAACACCTTCTTCAGAATCAATGTAGTAGTCAAGTAAAATAATGTCGTATTCCTTTCCTGATTTTTCTGCAAGACTAATTGCTTTAACTGCTTCATTTGATGATGATGCAATATCAGAATTTATTTTCCATTCAGTGAAAATATCATTTAAAACCATTGAACATTCATTACAAGAATTAACGATAAGAATGTTAATTTCTTCGTTCTTTTTCTTCAATTCAATTTTCCATGGTTCAGATTTTTGTTTTCCTTTTTTCAAAGGCAAATTAAAATAAAAGTCACTTCCACCTTCTTCATTACTTTTTGCTCCGATTTGCCCTCCCATCATTTCAACGAGGCGTTTTGAAATAGTTAGTCCGAGGCCTGTACCACCATGTTTTCTTGTTGTATCTCTTCCTGCCTGACTGTATAATTCAAACAGTTGATTGATTTGTTCTTTTTCAATACCAATTCCTGTATCTGAAACACTAAAGTGAAGATTCATAATATTATCAGAAAATTCTTCGGCAGAAATATTTATTGAGATTTTTCCTTTTTCAGTAAATTTTATGGCATTACCAAGTAAATTAATTAGTACCTGCCTAATTCTAAGTGGATCACCGATAAAAACATCGGGAAGGGAGGGTGAAATATTGCATATAAATTCCAGTTTATCATGGAAAAGTTTCATTGATAGAAGCCTGACAATTTTTTCAACCAGATCGCGGATGCTAAATTCAATTTCTTCAAGTTCAATTTTGTCGGCTTCAATTTTAGAAACATCAAGAATTTCGTTAATAATTTCGAGTAGGGATTCACCGGAGTTCTTAATATCTACGATGCGTTCAAAATGAATTTCAGAAAGATCACCATCCATTAAAGATAATTCAGCTAATCCGATTATACCGTTTAAAGGTGTTCTAATCTCATGGCTCATACTTGCCAGAAAAGAACTTTTAGCAATTGTTGCTTCTTCTGCAATACGTTTGGCTTTATTCAGTTCGCTAATTGTTTTCTCTAACTCTTTAGTAGTTATCTCAAGTACATGTTTTTGCTTGAAAAAATCAATAAATGCTTTAATTTTGCTTCTTAACATTTCAATATCAAGAGGTTTGTAAAGATAATCAACAGCTCCCGTTTGATAGCCTCTAAAAATATTTTTTCTTTCTTTACTTATTGCAGTAACAAAGATTATCGGAATGTGTTTTGTTCGTTCGTTTGATCGCATTATCTCAGCAGTTTCAAAGCCATCCATTCCAGGCATCTGAACATCCATTAACACTAAGGAAAAATTATACTCAAGCATCAAACTTAAAGCTTCATTTCCAGACATCGCTTTAATAATTTTCAACTCAGGGCTTTCAATAATTCCTTCAAGTGTGATAAGATTTTCTTCCCTGTCATCGACAATTAAAATATTAAATTTGTTATCCGAACTCATAATTTTGTTATTTTCATGTGTTTTTCTACTCATTTCCATTACTTACTTAAAAAAAATCAAGTAAATTGCTATTCATTTACGAATGCAAGATACAAAAATATTTTTCATAAAAATTTATTTTGTAATAAATAAAATTTTTTGCTTTCTAAAACGAAGAAATTGTGGTAGTTAGGGATTAAGGGAAATAGAGGAAATAAATCCGCGTTTATCTGCGAATTAACGGGAGAAATATTTACCGGCTTATCCATGTTATGATTTAAAAGCACACAAAACTAAAGCGTAGCTAAAATATTTATCTAAGAATGTTCCTTTTTCCCACTTTACCTTTGTTATATCTAAGTTTTTTGTTTTATGCGTAATTTTATTAATTACAGAAATCGGACTAATAAGTTTTAATGAATAATAAATTGATCCTCCAATAAAAAAGAAATTTTTCACGTTTAACTCCTTACATATTTTTTTGAATTCCTTCCTTGTATATGGATATTCTTCTCCAAATTTCCATGTTCCGATTTTTTGAGAAATAAATTTATAGAGGCGATAAGGAGGATTATGTTTATTTGGTACAGAAATGAAAGTTATTCCATTGCTGTTAATCAAATCAAAATGAGTTTTATTTATTGTCAAGCGATCAGGCATAACAAAATGCTCCGACAATCCGAAACTCATAGAAATATCATATTTTTCAAAATATTGCTCCGGCAAATTTAGGGCATCTACGCAAATAAACTCAGCTTCAAGATTATGTCTTTCAAAAAATTGTTTTGAACGTTCAAGTGCTTTTGTTGAATAATCAAGAATTGTAACCTTGGCTCCTCGCTTTGCCATTAAAGCGGCGTGAGGGCCAATGCCTGCTC
Source organism: Bacteroidales bacterium (assembly GCA_016342645.1). Lineage (GTDB taxonomy): Bacteria > Bacteroidota > Bacteroidia > Bacteroidales > JAEINX01 > JAEINX01. Next base: position 33,884 of record JAEINX010000008.1, read on the forward strand.
CAACCTCAATTACATTTAAACCTTCGAAAGTTTTAAAATGATCCAAGATTATTTTTTTCATTCTTTCAAAGCGTATGCTTTTTTCCTCAACTTCAAGATAATAAAGATCTTCTTCATAAGAAAAATCTTTTTCCCACATTACATCCCACAATTCAGGTGTATTCTTTTCCATATTTATTATTTTTATTCAAATTAGCGAGATAAAAAATATTAATATAATTTTGAGGCTAAGGTAATAAAAAATTAAAACAATTGATTAAATTGTATTTTGAGGCTGAAATTATATTTTGATGTGCTGTAAGGATAAGTTTAAATCTAAAAATAGAATGTTTTTTGATAAACAATTCTCTGACGAATAATTTGATTATAAATAGCACTTTACAATAAACAAAGAATAATAAGTATCTTAATTAAAAAAGATTGACAAACTCATTTCAATTTTGTATATTTGCTATTTGAAAATAAACTTAACATATTTTATCCTGATTCTGAATAAAATCGAAAATTAAATAAAAACCAAAAGCCATGAAAAAGTTTACTTTTATTCTAATAATATTATTGCTTACTCTTTCTTATTCTGCCCGTACACAACAAGCCTCTGCACTTCATAATATTCAATTGCAAGAGGGCTATAATTTTGTATCAACTTATATTTCACCTGATGATCCCGATTTAATGGAACTGTTAGAGGATTTGCTTTTTGACGGCAGCCTTGAGTTTGTTAGAAACTCTGCCGGACAAATGTTTCACAAAGTGGGATGGTATTGGGTGAATAATATAGGTGATTGGAATACCCAAGAAGGCTATCTGTTTTTTATGAACAGCCCTGCCGAAATTTCAATTGAAGGAGAACTATTTGATCCTACTACCCCATTAAATCTGGATGAAGGCTACCAATTTGCTCCATTTTACTATACTGAATATACGGATGTATTGGAGGCTTCATCCGAAATACTGGATAATCTTGATTTTATTAGAAATACCGAAGGCCTAATGTTTCGTAAAATAGGCCCTCACTGGATTAATAATATTGGTGATTTCCGTTATGGAGAAGCTTACCTTATAAAAATGAATAATGCAGATGAACTAATTTATGTAACAGATACAACTTTCAATTGCCCTTCATCTTTTATTGATCCCCGTGACGGTCAGGAATATGAGGCTGTTATGATTGGAGATCAATGCTGGATGGCTGAAAATCTAAATATTGGTACTATGGTGTATGGTGATCAACTGGATAACGGTATTATTGAAAAATATTGTTATAATAATGATACTTCCTTTTGCGATGAATATGGTGCTTTGTATCAATGGCATGAAATGATGAATTGGACAAGCGATACAGCAGGGCAGGGAATTTGCCCTCAAATAGGTAACTGGCATGTTCCAACTGATTTTGAATGGAAAGTTTTAGAAGGTTTTACCGATACTATATATGGAATAGGCGATCCCGAATGGGATAATGTAGATTGGAGAGGATTTGATGCAGGGAAAAACCTAAAATCTGTTAACAGATGGGATGAAAACAACGGGACAGATTTATATAGTTTCAATGCTATTCCTGCAGGAATGAGACATCCTTATGGTTATTTTTTTAATATAGGAATAAGCACTTCCTTGTGGACATCCACTCAAGATATTATTCTGGATTTTAAGTTTCTCCGTGATTTATTATACAGTCAGGATAAAGTTTATCGAGAAAGTTTTGGTTTTAATGATGGATATTCAGTAAGATGTATGAAGCAATAACTCTCATTAATAATAATTATCAAATATATGTATAAATTTATATTAAATATAATTTTGCTGATTTCTTTTCAATTATTACCAGGAAATCGAAGTGAATATATTACAGGAGTTAAGGCTTATTCAGTTTTTCCAAGTGATCTTGATCTGGATGGAGATATTGATTTGGTCATAGAACATCGTGTTATGTCGGGAGCTACAAATCCTTCTATTACAATTATGGAAAATACAAATTATGGAAATTTTATTATTAAAAACACTAAGTCATTCACACATTTACCTTTAGGAATTATTGCCTTTGATGTTGATAATAATTCTTTCCCGGATATCATCACTACTTATTCTCATTACCTAAGGGTGTATTTAAATGAAGGTACATTGGATTTTTCAAATTGGATTGATTATGATCTTATCAATCAGTCTCAACTTATAGGTATGCATTATGGTGATATTAACGGAGATGGTTTCTTAGACATAGTATTAATATCAAATTGTAATTGGGTAGGGCTGGTGTATAATAACGGACAAGGAGGCTTTCATGAACCAGATTATTATAGCATTAACACCAATATATATCCTAAAGAAATTGTATGCGGAGATTTAAATAATGATGGAAGAGATGATCTTATTATCGCAGGATTATCCCTTACAATTCTTTGGAGTTTTGAATATAGTTTTGAAGAACAACAATTTCCATATATGTTTAACGAAGTAGATGTTTGCGACTACGATAATGATGGTGATTTGGATATTGTATGTGCCAGGGATTTTGGTTTTCACAGGTTTGGAATTTATGAAAATGTTGGACATAGAGAATTTGAGGCTCATATTGAATATTTTGATCATCATGTTGCAGGCTATATATGTTCAGATCTTAACAATGATTCACTACCTGATATAATTATTACAGGAATTGGTATAAGGAGAATATATAGAAATTCCGGTAATTTTTCTTTTAATGATCCCATTATATTAAATACTCCTATTCATGGTGAGGATTTTCTATTTTCAAAGAGTGCGGATTTTGATAATAATAATTATAATGATATAGTAACCAATAGATACAAAGATACTGAAATACCTAATATAAGATTCGTTTTCAATGATGGAAAATTTAATTTCTTTGAAGAACCCCTGATCAAATTTCAGAACTATTCATTATCACAGGGTTATAATTTTGTCTCAAGTCGGATAATTCCAAATGAGGCTGAAATGACATCTGTACTTGAATCTATACTTGACGGAGAACTTGGATTTGTCAGGAATTCATCCGGTGAAGTATTGCATAAAATAGGGGATCAATGGATAAATGGAATTGGTGATTGGCAAACCACCGAAGGCTATCTTTTTTATTTAAATGATACAGCCAATTACGACATTGTCGGAACTTATATTGATCCCCAAACCCCGATAGCACTAAAAGAGGGTTACCAATTCATAAGCTTTCTGCCCGATCAGCCTTTAAATGCTATGCAGGTATTTTACTACAATCTTGAAAACTTAGATTTTGTCCGAAACGATGAAGGTAAAATGCTAAGGCTTATCGGTAATCAATGGATAAATAATATTGGAGACCTACAACCCGATGAAGGCTATTTGGTAAAAATGAATGGAAATGATACGTTGGTGTATCCGGAATAAAAAATAACATTTTATTGACAATAAATGGAAACTCTTCAGATATTTTTAAAGAAAAACCGCTATATAATGAAAGGAGGACATAAATTAAATTAACGATAGCTGTTTAAAAGAAATAACCTTATTGATAGAGCTAATCCTGACAGGTTTTAAAAACCTGTCAGGATTTTGCAGTTGATAATCATTATAATAACCCAACCCTTGATTCGCATTAATAAATTAAAATCAGACCTTAAAAATAAATTTTTTCCGATCATTGCTTTATTAATATTTTTTTTGTAATATTGCTACACAAAATCGAAAACTAAAAATCGATAAAAATTTTTTTCTGAAAATAATTGTTTAAACATTAAGAGTTTCTCTGTTTTGAAAACAATAATTGAATATAAGAAAAGCTTAATCATCAGTAAACAAAATGATTGCCTACTGATACTGAGTAATATTTTCCTTTTTGAGAATGGCTATCTGCTGCTGCAGATTACGTTACTAAACGTTTGGAGAAGCTATCTGCTTCTGCAAAACATCTCACTAAAACTTTGGAAACCCTATCTGCAACTGCAGAATGCCTCACCAAAACTTTGGAACACTTATCTGCAATTGCAGAATGCTTCACAAAACATTTTTTATACCTATCTGCAACTGCAGAATGCCTTACTAATTCTTTGGGGAGCATATTTGCAACTGCAGAATACCTCAAAACATCTTTTTAATACCTATCTGCAATTGCAGAATGCCTTATTAAAACTTTTGAGAACCTATTTGCTGTTGCAGAATTTTGTTTATAAAACCGATAAAAAACCTAAAATTATGCAAAATTGTATTTGATAAAATTGTATTAACAATTAATATTAACCTATTTACAAATTAAAATTTAAAAAAAATGAAACGACCTTGGAATTTTTTAATCAACGTTTTCACAAACGTAACTAAGGGCAGCTATGTTAAAATGCTTAGCCTAATCAGCGATCATGAATCAAAGCTAAAGGCAAAAATGTCGGATGCCGATATTCAGGCAATAATTGAACGCACGACAAATGTAAAGAATGAACTTTCGGCAAAGTTTAATACATGGAAATCGGCAAAAGGCACATATGAGGGTGAAACATTACGATTCGGAAATTTAATGAATGAATTAAATGATGAAAAGATATCGAGATGGGAAGCTATGGTTAGAATTGAGTATCCTGAACGCTCGGCTGATTTCAGAATTATTTTTCCTGATGGACGTACAACGTTTAGGAAGGGCAATTACGAAACACGCATTGCCAAAGTAGGTGCACTGGCCCAAACACTATTAAATTACGAATCCTTGCTTACAGCACAGGGTGAAGTGGATGCCTTTTATAAAGAATTAATGGCAGCACGTGATGTTCAGCAACAAAAGGAGCAGCTTACGGCTTCAAGTTCGGGGGAGTTGGAACAGGCACGAATTGCAGCAGGCGAAATAATGTATGCCAACCTCGGATACTTGATGAATAAATACTATCAAAATCCCGAAACGATAGAGGAATTTTTTGAGTTGGAAAATATTCGCAGGCATGAAGGAAAATCAAGCTCCGAGCCTTATGTTGTCAACATTGATCCCAACACAACAATAGAGGCCGGAATTGAGTTCGATGAAAATGATGTTTTCAGGTTTAATAATTTTGGTGATGTTACCTTATATGCTTTTTCGGCTGCAACACCAGACGCTACTTGCCCCGAAAATGCAATAGTGATTGAGGCCGGAAGCGAAAAGTCATGTCTTGCAAGTGAACTTGGCGATGCGGGAAATGATTATATTTTAATAACAAATAAGAATAGTGAGCTTGAGGGAGAGATTGAAATTTTGATAGTTTGAAAAGAGTTTCTGATCTCTGGATAGTAAATATTTGTGATTCTGAAGATGTGAGGAATTAAGTGTTAATTTCGATTTAGATCAATGCACCATCACTTTACATATTAATGAAATTAGTAGTTTTCAATATCAAAAACTTTTCCATCTTCGGCAGCAAAAGAATTTTCAAAAACGCTTTTAGCCTCTGAAAGAATAGGCTGGAGGTCTTTATATCGGGCTGAATAATGTCCTATGATTAGTTTTCCGGCATTTGCTTTTTTAGCAATGTTTGCAGCTTGTATGGCTGTTGAATGTAGTTTTTCGTTTGCATTTTGAATTCTATCCTCCATGAATGTTGCTTCGTGGTAAAGTGTGTCAACGTTTTTGATAACAGGAATAATATCCTCAAAATATCCTGTATCGGAGCAATATGCATAAGAGCATGGTGGAATCGGTTCTTTAGTAAGATATGAATTTTTATATCTTTTTCCATTTTCATCAACATAATCCTTACCATTTTTTATGTTGATAATTTCTGAAACAGGAATATTCAATTCTGTAATAATTTCCTTCTTTATTCCTCTTTCTCTATTTTTTATAGTAAACAAAAAACCACAGGTTGGAACACTATGATTTAATGCAAAACTTTTGATAATGATTTTTCTGTCTTCGTAAATAATTTTCGGCTCTTTGTAGCTTAAAGAATGAAAAACTACCGGATAGCATAATTTTGTTTTTGAGGCTTCTAATTGAATATTAATTATATTTTCTAATTCGGAATTGGCAAAAATAATGAGTTCTTTTGTTCTTCCAAAAAGATGTAATGACGTCATTAATCCAATCAAACCATAATAATGATCACCATGCAAATGACTAATAAAAATATTATTAATACGTTGAGATTTAATTCTTGACTTTTTTAATTGAATTTGAGTTCCCTCGGCACAATCAATCAAAAACAGTTGCTCGTTAATATTCAACAACTGAGAACTCGGATTTCTTGCAATTGTCGGAACTGCAGAATTTGAACCAAGAATTGTTACCGAAAAAGTCATTATTCATGAATTTAATAAATCTCAAAAAAAAGTGTTACTAAGAAAAACCAAGTCATAAATATTATTCTTTGGTTTTTGATTATTTTCTTAGTAACACAAATTTTATATTAAAATCTTAAAGAATTAAGACGAAACCTTATTTATCAGATTTAGTATTACCTTCATCAGATTTAGCAATACTATCATTGGATTTAGCAGTACTTTCATCGGATTTAGCATTACTTTCATCAGGTTTTGCATTATCTTCATCAGATTTAGCAATGTTTTCATCAGATTTAGCTTTCTCCTTTGAATCAAGAGCTTTTTTCTTTGAGTTTATCATATCTGATTTAATACCGGCTAAAACGCCAAGATCATCTAAAGTGGTTTTTTCGAGATTATCTTTCATTTTTTTCACAACTTTACCGGTTGATTTTTGAGCAGATATTGCTTTTGAGTCTTCTTTAGCTTTTTCAGCTGCCGCAATATCCTGATAAATTTTGGAGTGTGAAAGAATTATTTTTTTGCTTTCTTTGGAGAATTCAATCACTTTAAAGTCAAGGTTTTCGTCCATTTTAACAGATGTTCCATCTTCTTTTTGCAGATGACGGCTTGGTGCAAATCCCTCAACACCGTAAGGAAGAAGTACAATAGCGCCCTTATCGGTTATTTTTACGATTGTGCCGTTATGGACAGAATCTTGAGAGAAAACTGTTTCGAAAACATCCCAAGGATTTTCTTCCAATTGTTTGTGTCCGAGGCTTAATCTACGATTTTCGGCATCAATTTCTAAAACAACAACATCAATTAACTCATTAATTTTAGTGAATTCGGCAGGGTGTTTAATTTTTTTCGACCATGAAAGATCTGAAATATGAATTAATCCGTCAACACCTTCTTCCAGTTCAACAAAAATTCCAAAGTTTGTGAAATTACGAACAGTGGCTTTATGTTTTGAATTAACAGGATATTTTTCAACAATATTGGTCCATGGATCAGGGATGAGTTGTTTGATACCAAGCGACATTTTTCTGTCTTCTTTATCTAAGGTAAGGATTTGAGCTTCAATTTCATCACCAATTTTTAAGAAATCCTGAGCTGTTCTTAAGTGTTGTGACCACGACATTTCCGAAACATGGATCAAGCCTTCGACACCCGGAGCAATTTCAACAAATGCACCATAATCGGCTAATACAACAACTTTCCCTTTTACTTTATCACCGATTTTAATATCCTTGCTTAATGATTCCCATGGATGAGGTGTTAGTTGTTTCAATCCTAATGCAATACGTTTTTTGTTTTCATCAAAATCGAGTATTACAACTTTTATTTTCTGATCTAATTCAACAATTTCTTCGGGATGGTTAATACGGCCCCATGAAAGATCTGTGATATGAATTAAACCGTCAACTCCACCGAGATCAATAAACACACCATAAGAAGTAATATTTTTTACTAAACCTTCGAGTACCTGGCCTTTTTCAAGTTTGGAAATAATTTCGGCTCTTTGTTGCTCAAGTTCTTCTTCAATTAATGCTTTATGTGAAACAACAACATTTTTATATTCGTGGTTAATTTTTACAACCTTGAATTCCATAGTTTTATCAACAAATACATCATAATCGCGAATTGGTTTTACATCAATTTGTGAGCCCGGGAGGAATGCTTCAATTCCAAAAACATCAACAATAAGCCCACCTTTTGTGCGACATTTTACATAACCGTTAATAATTTCTTCTTTATCAAATGCAATGTTAATTCTTTCCCACGAGCGTAGAGTTCTTGCTTTTTTATGGGATAAAATCAACTGCCCGCTTGGGTCTTCTTGGGTTTCAACATAAACTTCAATAGAATCACCCACCTTAAGATTAGGATTATATCTTAGTTCTGATAATGGAATCACACCATCGGATTTAAAACCGATATTAACTACTACTTCACGGTTGTTTTTTGCAACAACATATCCGTCAATAACTTCATGCTCAACAATTGAACTTAGAGTTTTATCATAAATATCTTCTAATTTTGTTCTTTCATCCTTGGAATATTGCTCCAGCTTTTTACCAACCGAATCCCAATCAAATTCTTCTCTTAAATTTTTATCAGGTTTTGTGACAAGCGGTTTTTCCTTGATTTCTATTGGAGGTATTTCATTTACTAAGTCTTCACTTTTAGTTTCTGCTTTCTCTTCAGGTTTTTCAACAATAACTTCATCATCTTTTACCTGAGATTCAATTGGTTCAACTATTTCGGTTGCTTCTTCTTCTGTTGTTTCTGCTTTCTCTTCAGGCTTTTCAGCAATATTTTCATCATCTTTTACCTGAGATTCAAGTGGCTCAACTTTTTCAGTTGATTCTTCTTCAGCTTTTTCTACGGTTTCTTCTGCTACAACAGATTCTTTGGGTTCATTTTCATCAACTTTTATAGGCTCTACCTTGTTTTCAATACTTGGATTTTCGCCTTTTTCAATTTCTTTGTTGATTTCGGATTCGTTTTCGGTCATATTTTTTTTTTTATGTTTCGGATTTTTTTGTCAGCGGAGGAAAAAAAACGAAACGGATTAACAATAAATTTATCTAACAATTTAAAAAACAATAAGAACCACTGACACCATAATCTTTCTAATGTTTTCTAAAATTGGGGTGCAAAAGTAAAAAAACCTTTTGAAAATCACAATGTTTTATTTATGATTTTTTTAAATTTATTTTTATCAAAAAAAAAATTCACCGCAAAGGCTTTATGATAAAACAAGCCCTGACTTTCTTTATGTTAAAAAAAAAGATTAAAATATATAAAACAATTTTAGCTTTATTAATATTTGATTTGTAGTTTTGTAATTCTACAATGTTTAATAATTAATTGTATATATTGCTTTGGGAAGAAAAAAAATAATTAAAAAAAACAAAAGTGTACCGAAATTTTTCGGGTTTAGAATTTATCTGTTTTCAGTAATTCTTTATTTTTTTCTTGTTTTTCCAATCTTAGGATTCATTTTTTTAAAAAATAGTCCTCAGTTAATGGAAGACAGGAGATTATTTGATTTTTCTAACAGAAGCACTTCAGATTCAATTGTTGAACAAAATAAACCTTCATTTCCAGATACACTCGGATTAGTAAAAATAGACGATACTCTAAATCAAGAAATTATTGTTTCAGAAACTGTAGATAATATTAATGATTCAAACAACCCGTTCAATTTAACAATTACGGTTTTATATCGCTTATTAATTATTAGTTTTTTGTTAGGGCTATTTTTCAATATTCCGTTTAAAATATTTTTCAAAAAGAAGCGAAATTATCGTAGGAGCTCAAAAAATCTTTACAGGTTTTGTCGAAAATTTCTTTTAAAAACTCCCTTGATTAATGCTTCAATTATTGGAGTGTCTTTTGTTGCAACACTTATTTATATGTTTGTTTTGCTTGTAACTCCTGATGGTTTTTCAGACGATTTGACAAGAAGCTTATACACTCAATTCTTTTATATTTCATTAGTAACAACCCTGCTTACAATCCTTTTCGTTTACTTCTGGCAAAAACACAGAGTTCATATCAAATATATTGAATTTGTGTATTCTGATGAAGATCTAAAAAAAAGGATTTTTAGTATAAAACCCGGAATGATAAAAAATCGTTTGTGGGTTTCAAGTTTTATGACAACATTTTTGCCTTTAACAATAGTAATTTTATATGTTTTTTTAAGCCTAACTTTTATTAAGGACTTGGGCCCAATTGACAAAGGGCAATTGAAAATACTATATGGAAATTATGCAAAAATTTCAAATTTTGACATAGGTTTAGAAGGTTTATTCTTTGTTAATATAATTGATAGTTTTTTGATGTTCTTGGGAATTGGGACAGGAATTTTGGTTTCATTTATTTATATTTTATTTTTTGTTAAGTGGACAACTGTCGATATTGTTAGTCCGGTGAAGGAACTTCTCTACAATATGCACTTAACCGGAGAAGGTAAAATGGATAATTACAGCATTGTCAGAACAAATGATGAAATCGGAGAATTGACAGAAGAGTATAATAATATGTCGAAAAAACTTTGGGAATATTTTTCAAATATTTCTAAAATCAATGAATCTTATTATCGTTTTGTGCCTAAACAATTCTTAGATTTTTTAGGAAAAGAAAGCTTAGTCGATATCCATCTCGGAGATCAGGTGCAAAAAGAAATGACGGTTCTTTTCAATGATATTCGATCATTTACCGAATTGTCAGAACGAATGACGCCTAAGGAAAACTTTGATTACATTAATCATTATTTAGGATATATGGAGCCCGTTATCAGGGCTAACCATGGTTTTGTTGATAAGTATATTGGTGATTCAATTATGGCATTATTTAGCGAACGTGCCGAAGATGCCATTAATGCAGCTATCGAAATGAGGATAAACCTAATTGAATTTAATCAGGTTATGGGTCAATTCAGTTACGATCCAATCGATTTCGGAATAGGAATTCATACAGGGAACCTTATGCTTGGCATTGTTGGAGGTGAAGCACGTATGCAAAGTACTGTAATCTCAGATGCGGTGAATCTTGCATCACGCTTAGAAGGATTAACGAAAATTTATCGCACTTCAATTATTATTTCTCAAGACACTTTGATTAAAATTGATAATCCCGACTTATATAATTATAGGTTTTTGGATATGGTTAAAGTTAAAGGGAAAAAAGAAACTATATACATATTTGAAATCCTTGATGGTGAACCTGATCACATTAAAAAACTTAAAATTGAAACCAAAACTGTTTTTGGCCAAGCACTCCAAATATTTAAAGATAATGACTATCAAAAAGCACTGAAATTATTTTCTGAAATTTTTGAGATTAATAAATTTGATACAGTCGCCGAATTATATATTCAAAGATGTAAAGCAAAGATTGCATCCTTACATCAAAAAGAAATAAAAAATTAATGCTTAGTACGAAAATTTAGTTTTCATGAAAGTGCTAAATAATTGCCTTTCTTACTTTTAAAAGTTTTATAAGCAAATCTTCAAGTTTGTCGAGTTTGAGCATATTTGCACCATCGGATTTTGCGAGGGCAGGGGAGGGGTGAGTTTCAATAAAAATTCCATCAACTCCTGTTGCAATTCCGGCTTTAGCCATACACTCTATCATTTCGGGTTTTCCTCCTGTTACTCCTTCTGATTGATTTGGTTGTTGAAGCGAATGAGTTACATCAAGAACAACAGGGACTTTGTTTTTTTGCATTATGGGAATATTTCGAAAATCAACAATCAAATCCTGATATCCAAACATGCTTCCTCTTTCTGTAAGCATTATATTTTTATTGCCTGCTTGCCTGACTTTTTCGACTGCAAATTTCATGGATTCAGCCGATAAAAATTGGCCTTTCTTAATATTTACAGTCTTTCCTGTTTTTGCCGCAGCCACCAATAACTCAGTTTGTCGGCAAAGAAAAGCAGGAATTTGAAGAACATCCACATATCTTGCTGCAATAGTGGCTTCTTCAGTACTGTGGATGTCCGTAAGAACAGGAATTTTTAAACTCTTCCCTACTTCCTGAATAATTTTCAGGCCTTTTAGGTCACCAATGCCTGTAAAAGAATCTGATTTTGATCTGTTTGCTTTTCGATAAGAAGCTTTAAAAATAAAAGGGACTTTATGAGAATTACAAATATGATTAATTTTTTCGGCGATTTCAAAAGGCATTTTATCGTTTTCTATTACGCAAGGCCCTGCAATCAGAAAAAAACTGTTTTTATCAGTGTATTTTATATTATTAATGTTGCAAATCATTTAAATAAAATTAATTTTGTTTTCAAAAGTAATAATATTAATAATCTGCTAAAAATTAATTTCAATTTTCTAATGAAAAGATTTAAAATTTCAAAAATTTTAATTAAAACCTTAGCTTATTTTTTGAATGCAACTATATGAAATAAATATTTGTCTATAATTTAAATCTAAACGGATGATTTTTTTGGATTATTGAAAAAGATGAGAAATCGAAAAAATCATGTATTTAATATGAACATTATAAAAAACATATAATATTAATTAATCTAATAAAAGTTATGAAAAAAGTTCTTTTAATTTTTCTTGCTGTGTTATTTTTTAACACTTTATTTTCACAATTGCCTGCTACTTTTGATTTGCGGGATTACAATGGTGAAAACTATGTTACCTCAGTAAAAAGCCAGCAGGGTGGCACATGTTGGACACATGGTGCAATGGCTGCTATGGAAGGTAATCTATTGATGACAGGTGCCTGGGCTGCTGCCGGTGAAACCGGTGAACCTGCTCTTGCCGAGTATCATCTCGACTGGTGGAATGGTTTTAATCAACACAATAATGACGATATTGATCCTCCTTCGGGGAGTGGACTTGAGGTTCATCAAGGTGGCGATTACCGCGTAACATCTGCATATCTTGCACGTTGTGAAGGTGCTGTTCGTGATATTGACGGACAATCGTATAGTACACCACCAGAAAGGCATAATGATAGTTATCATTATTATTATCCGGCAAATATTGAGTGGTATATAGCCGGTCCCAACCTTGAAAATATTGATCTGATTAAAACAAAGATTATGGAAGAAGGTGTTTTGGGAACTTGTATGTGTTATGATGGCCAGTTTATTTCAAATTATATTCATTATCAACCTCCATCAAGTAATCTTGATCCAAATCATGCAATTGCAATTATTGGTTGGGATGATAACTTAGTAACTCAAGCTCCTTTACCCGGTGCATGGCTAACCAAAAACAGTTGGGGAAGTGGCTGGGGAAATAATGGTTACTTCTGGATTTCATATTATGATAAACACTCATGTCAAAATCCTGAAATGGGAGCAATTTCATTTCAAGATGTTCAACCACTGGGCTACGATCGCTGTTACTACCATGATTATCATGGTTGGAGAGATACAAAAACCGATATCACAAAAGCTTTTAATGCTTTTGAATCCGCCGGAAATGAAACTTTAAAAGCAGTAAATTTTTTCACAGCTACCGATGATGTAGATTTCACAATAAAAATTTATGACACCTATAATAGAGGGAGGGGAGATCTTGAAGATGAGCTTGCAACAGTTACAGGATTTATCGAACATACAGGATTTCATACCATTGATATTGGAGAATCAGTCGAATTGGAAACCGGAGATGATTTTTATATTTATCTTGAATTATCAGATGGTGGGCATCCTTATGATCGTACCTCTGATGTTCCTGTGCTTCTTGGTGCTTCTTATCGTACTATTGTTGAGTCTTCTGCAAATCCAGGCGAAAGCTATTATCATGATGGAAGCGATTGGGTTGATTTCTATGACTATGACGATCCCTCAGGTTTTCTGAATACAGGAAATTTTTGTATAAAAGGATTATCAGAAAAATCACATTCAATTAAATTGATTAATAATCAAATTCTTGATCCTTCAGGAAATAATAATGGACGAATTGACCCAGGTGAAACTGTTGATATTGCCATAACTCTTAAAAATGATGGTTCTATGGACGCATTGAATGTTGTTGGTGAAATACTATCTGCTGATCCTTACACAACAATTAATTCATCAACCTACGTTTTTGGTGATATGGTTCCGGGAATTTCTGTTGAGGGTATATTTTCCATCTCTGTTGGCAGTAATGCACCGATTGGACATAATATTGCAATCGACCTTAATGTATTAGCCAATGGTGGTGATCAGGAATACAATTTTGATTTGAATTATATGGTTGGATTAATAGTTGAAGATTTTGAAACCGGTGATTTTTCATCTTTTGATTGGGAATTTGGAGGTGATGCCGATTGGACAATTACAAGCACAGATCCTTATGAAGGTTCATATTGTGCAAAATCAGGAACTATCAGTCATAATAAAACATCAGAATTATTGTTAACACTTGATGTTTCAGGGGACAACACTATTTCCTTCTTTAAGAAAGTTTCTTCCGAAGCGGATTATGATTATCTCAGGTTTTACATTGACGGTTCATTAAAATCGGAATGGGCAGGCGAAGTTGCCTGGAGCGAATCCAGTTTCCCTGTTCCTGCAGGCCAGCACATTTTTAAATGGGAATATTTTAAAGATAATTATGTTTCATCAGGCCAGGATTGTGCATGGATTGACTTTGTAATATTACCGGCAGGAGCTACTTCAAATACTCAAACAATTTCCTTAGAATTCGGATTCCAATTTGGCTCAACATATATACAACCCACAGATCCTGATATGCTTTCAATTTGTTCAGGCGTTTTAGATAATATCGATTTTATTAGAAACAGTGAAGGTTCTATGTTAAGAAAAATTGGCCCTAATTGGGTTAATAATATTGGTGATTGGATTGCAACCGAAGGTTACCTTTTTAAAGTTTTGGATGCAGCTACACTTGAAATTTCAGGTTCAAAAATTTCTGCTCAAACTCCATTAGAACTCTCAACAGGTTTTTCATTTATTAGCTATTTACCTGAAACACCTATGGATGCTCTTGTTGCTTTAGAATCAATATTAACAGATAATTTGGAATTTGTAAGAAATTCACAAGGTTCAATATTAAGAAAAATTGGTCCGAATTGGGTTAATAATATTGGGAATACTATTCCGGGAGAAGGATATTTGGTGAAATTGTTAGGCAATGAAACTTTAATTTATCCCGTTGGTGGAAAATCATCTAAGCTCTCAACTGTAAAGCCTGAGCATTTTATTTTTGAAGGTGGAAATGCTGCTGATCCTGTTTATACAATTTATGCTAAGGGACTGGAAATAGGTGATGAACTTGCTGCTTTCGACGGTGAAAAAATGCTCGGTTCAACAATAATTATTTCAGATAATGCATTTGAAAATGAAATGGCTATTTTCCAAACCTTGATTGATGATAAAGGATATTCAGCCGGAAACAAAATATCGATGAGAGCATGGAATTCTGTAACAAACTCAGAAATTCCTGTTTCGTTTAAATTTGAAAATCCTTATGGCACAGCTTATACTGATAATACTTATCCTGAAAACGATGGGGAATTCAGTATAGCAAATGTTTTTAAATCATCAGATAGTGATGTTGAAAATGTGGAGTTTTCCGTATTTCCGAATCCCGCAAACGAACAAATTAACCTTGTTTCAAATGGAAACATTAAGCATGTTATTATTTTTAATTTGTTAGGAGAAAAGATTTTTGATCAAAAATTGAATTCCGGTTCTGTAGCAATAGATACAAAAAATTATAAATCCGGAATTTATATTATAAAGATTAATGGTGTTAATAACTGGATCACAAAAAAGATAACTATTGAATAATAGTTATATAATTGTTTCATAAAAACAAAGTGTAATTTTTTCTTAAGCATTACAAAAAAGGGGGCTGATTTCAGTCCTCTTTTTTTTGCTAATCGAATTATTAGAATAATTGAATATTATCGAATATCAATAATGGATCGACAAATAATCAAAGTCCAAACTTTATTTAAGGGAAATAATCAGTACAAATTAAGGAAAATATTTTCTGGATAGTCAATATTGTAAAGAAACAATCCATGTCCGGGGACTGAATATCCTGCTGCCGAGCGATTTTTGCTTTTTATAATTTTATTAAAATCTTCTACTGAAATTTTTTTGCGGCCAATATCTAAAAGTGTTCCAACTATTGCTCTTACCATGTTTCTTAAAAACCTATCAGCTTTAATAGTAAAAACCATGATGTCATTTTCCTCAGTCCATTCTGCCGACATTATTTTGCAATTATTTGTTTTTACTTGCGTGTCAGCTTTTGAAAATGAAGTAAAGTCCGAGTAATCAAATAAAAGTTTTGCTCCATCATTCATTAAATTTATATCTATATCTCCAAATAGAAAAAATAAAAATTCTTTACCAAAAGGATCTTTTTTTCTTGTAATAAAGTATTTATATGTTCTTGAAATAGCATCGAAACGGGCATGAGCTGTTGGTTTAACGGGAATTAAATCTTCGATTGCAATATCGTCTGGATAATATTTATTTAATCTGAAGACAAGGTTTTTTCTGTCAACAACTGAGAAAGTATTTGAAGTATCGAAATGAGCAAAAAATTCTCTGGCATGGACACCTGTATCTGTCCTGCCGGCTCCGCAAACATTAATTTTTTCTCTAAGAATTCGAGATAGTCCTTCGTTAATTAATTCTTGCACAGAAATTGAGTTGTTTTGCATCTGCCAACCATGATAATTAGTTCCTTTAAAAGAAAATTTTAAAAAGTATCTGAATTGTTTCATGTTTATTCTGTTAATCAGTTTTCAAACAATTACTATATGGTGAAAGGTTAGCATATAAAAATGGTATAGGGAAATAAGGGTATAATGATAATTGGAGGGTATTTCCATTAATTTCTTTTTTTTCCAATTCATAAGATGAATTTTTCTGTTTTTCATAAGTACAAATCATTTGGACATAAAAAAAGCCCCAAAATTTGGGGCTGAATTTTTATTTTGAAACAATTCTTTTTTCTTTAATTCTTGCTTTTTTACCTCTGAGTTGACGTAGATAGAAAATACGTGCCCTTCTGACAACACCTCTTTTGTTTACCGTAATTTTATCAATAAAAGGCGAGGAAATAGGAAATATTCTTTCAACACCTGTATTTCCCGATATTTTTCTAACGGTGAAAGTTTCGGTAGGACCGCCACCAACCCTTTGTAAAACCACGCCCTGAAAGTTTTGTAAACGTTCTTTACCACCTTCTTTTATTTTATAAGTCACAGTGATGGTATCACCGGCTTTAAACTCAGGATGAGCTTGTACTTCAACCTGATCTTCAATATATTGTAAGAGTTCTTGCTTGCCCATTTTTAATTAATTTTTAAGTTTTCTAAAAAAGAGTGCAAATATACAGGTTTAATTTTAATAAAAAACAACAAGGAAGAAATATTTTTTAATTATTTATTATGTAAGCTAAACAAATGGATAATACACCATTTTTTACAATATAAATATCGTCATTATCATTATCAAATATTGATGATAGTCCGGAATCATATTTTATTTCTGCCCTAATTCGATCATTGAATTCAACACCTCCACCGAAAACTAAACCCAGATTAATGTACTTACAATTTTCCAAATCGTCAGTGTCTGATTCGGAATTACCCATAGCTTTAACAGTAACCTTCACTTTTGAATTAATTAAATATCCCAATGAAGGCCCTCCAACAATAAAAGGCTTGATTTTTCCTGGAATGAGAGTTAATTTGAATAACAAAGGCAAATCAACATAATCGGTTATCATTGTAAATTTTTCTTCAATAAAAACGTCGTCAAAAAATCCTTCCCCATTAAATACAGTTCCTTTTTGAGAGTAGAAAATACCGGGCTGAAAACTAACATTACCCGAAATAGGAAATCCCATATTAAAACCTATTGTAAAACCAATTTTTGATTCGTTTTTGAATTTGAAATTAGAAAAGCCTTCCTCAAGGTTTATCATGTCTCCCGAATCTTTTGCAAATCTGTTGGCTTCATTTGTCCATTTTGAAATGTTTAAACCGTAATACAATGTGGTTGTTTTTGTCTGGCTTGATGAAAACAGAGACAAAGATGAGATAAATAGTAAAGTAAAAATAATTCTCATAATCAAATTTCTATATGTTATTAAATATGTTTTTGAGCTGCGGTTTTAAATTATTTTTTAAAAAATGATTTTATAAATATATAAAAATAATTCAAAACACCCACCTTACTTGAAAAACCACATCCGTTTTTGTATTTCCTTTGATTTCATCTAATCCTGAACCGATTGTATTTTTATTGCTGTAAAAGGTTTGAGCAATACGGAACCAGATGTCAATATTATTAAGGATTCGATATTTTAAAAGGAAATAATATCTGCTTCCTTTTGAATATAGTGCGGGTACTGAAAATGCATATAAAACATCATTTTCATAAGCGTAAATTCTTGAATCATAATTATCCGTATCGAAAAGTGCAAACCTTAGCCTAAAGGAAAATGCTTTGCTCTGAGGTGTGTAACAAACATCTTGATATATCAAATAGCCGTGAAAAATTTCATTTTGAGTATTGTTTTGAAAACTAACATATTCCAACCTATTTTTCAAAACCATTGAAGGTGAAATCCTATAATCAATTTGGTATCTGATAGATCGTTTTGTTTCGTTTATCAGAAAATCAAGTTTTTTACCGGCAATTGAAGAGTTAGCTGGCTTGTTTTTTTCACGGAATCGAAAATACATTTGTGTTAATGCCGACATTTGATAATTTATCTGCACAAGATATTCGTTTCCTTTTGAAGGAGCATCTATCAAATATTTTAAATATGGAAAGGAAAACTGATCGGTATAGGCATACGCCGATATTTTTGGAGTAATCTGGGCTGTAATTCCAAAATATAAGCCTTTTTCATTGTTGTTTTTATTGTTTTCGCCAAATGCATTACAAAACAAATTCTGAAAATCTTTTTGATAATTTCGATATAAAATTGAAAATGAAACACGGGGATCAAGCATAAAAAGCCCTCCGATAAGATAGGCTTTTCCACCATTCTTGCTCGCCGAAAATTCTCCAAAGAGATTAATATTACGAAAGATAACATTGTAATCAAAACCGAAATTCAGATTTTGCTTTCCTGAAAATTCAAATTGATTATATGTTTTATTTGGATTTAGCAGTTCGGAGCCGAGATTAGTTTCAAAAGCTGTTGCTCCAATATTGAAAAAATTCTTTCTATATGAAATTCTTCCTCCAAAAATATTTTCAGAAATTACGTTTTTGTCAAGTAATTCGTTTAATGTGCGATGATAACCGCTTTCCTGAAATGAACTGAAATATGTTTCATCTTTCGGAAGTGTGTCTGCAATTAAAATATTTCCGTCAATATTTTTGTTTGAATAGAATGCTGTTATATCAAAATTTGCGATATTAATTTTTGTAGCTACTCCTCGCATAAATCTGTTTTCATTCGTCGAAGTATTAGGCCTAATTTCTTTGTTTCGTTTTTTAATATCAATTACATCGGCAGATTTTCCAAAGGCAAGCCCCGACCACATTGTTAATCCCTGCCCAAATTCAAGATGATAATCTCCGACAATAAGTGTTTTAATCTTCGCAAGGTCTTGTAAATAAATGTAAGCTGAAAGGAATTCAAAAGGATTTTTTAAAGTGTCGTTGAAAAATACTTCTCCCGGGTCTTTTTCTGTCGTAAGCCCGAAGCGGACTTTATTTCGATAATTAAATCCATAACGACAATAAAGATGTTGAGGCCCACCGTAATAATGTTTATTTGGGTCTTTTCGTAAAATCGAATCATTTTTATTTTTATATGCTTGTCGTTTTTCAAGAGTTTGTTTATAACGAAGTATAATTTGATTTTTACCATATTTAAAAACATCCTTTAAATTGATTTTTGCTGTAGTTTTAATTTCCGATATCCTCACGAAAGGTAATATTCTTTCAATTGTTTTATTGTCAAATCCTTCAACTGCTTTTAGTTCATAGATTGAAAGCAATTTCCCGTTTTTATTTTTATATTCTGTTAAATTATTGATCTGAATATCGTTGATAAGCAATAAATTGGAGAGTTCATACACGTCTTCGGAATTCAAATTAATGGGATTTTCAATATAATATTTGTAGTTTTCAAACAGATCGTTATAATCCAATTCACTTTCTGTATTTTCGGCAATGTTTTCAATTTTATTGAAAATTTTTTCTTGTTCATTTGAAAACAACGAATCTGGAATTTGTGAGTACCCTGAAAAGGATACCATTAGGCAAAATAATATGATCATATATTTTTTTCGCATGATCACCTTTTGTTATTTAAAAGTATAAACTATTGAAATCTGCGGTGAATATCCAAGTGTTTGATGCATAGAAGATGCGAAATCAATTTTGAGTTTTTTAAAGTTTATTCCAAATCCAAAAGTATATAAAGTCGGATCACTCGTAATTCCACCTCGAACATATATTTTTTCAATAATCCGGTATTCAATGCCGGCTTTAAAAATTGCTTTTTTGTCAATATCTTTTTCGGTTTCGAGCATAGTTTGAAGCTTGTCTGAAAATTTATATGATAAACCGAATTTCAAAATTGTTGGTATTCTTTCATTATTATAATCATTGAACATTATCCGAATCGGATTAAACACATGAGCAGCAATGTTTAATTGTTCATTTA
Organism: Bacteroidales bacterium; assembly: GCA_016342645.1. Taxonomy (GTDB): domain Bacteria; phylum Bacteroidota; class Bacteroidia; order Bacteroidales; family JAEINX01; genus JAEINX01. Next base: position 54,257 of record JAEINX010000008.1, read on the forward strand.
TTTTTGTAATAATACCGGCTTCAAAACTTATCAGGTTTTTGCTACCATAATTTTCACCAATATTTGTTGAAAAATAATCTAATTGAATACCGGCAGAAAAATGTTCTCCAAACGATCGTGAATATGCAAGTCCGGCTTTTGTTTCATTATAAAGTTTATTGCCAAAATATTTTACACTAAGTCCAAAAACACCTGATTTAGTTGGTAATACAAAAGCTCCAAAGCATATGCCAAGGTCTTTAATCAAAAATCTATTCTCGAAATAAAATCCGGCTGAAATATTATTTATTTGCGACAAACCTGCTTGGTTGTTCTGGATAGCCCAAAAGTCGTATAAAGCAACCGAAGCATTGCCGATTCCTGCCGATTGTGCACCGGCAGGTGTATTATCATTGGCTGCAAAAGAATAATTTAAAGATATTGATGCTATTATAATTATCCACAAAGTTCTCATAATAAATCAATTTAGTGATTAAATGATTGTGTACTTGATTTATGACAATTGTTTTGAAACATTATTGACACCAAATTAATTAAAAATAATCCTGATAATAATTATCGAATTATCTTTAGGCCTTTATAAAAAAATATTAATGCTAAGATAGTAATAATTTTTTTAAAATGGGATGAAAAATATTTTTTATTATTTTTAAGGCTTTCATTTTTCTTAATTTTATAAAATATTAAGATATGGATGCTTTGAGAATATTTGATTTTCTGAATCAATTGAAAGATAATAATAACAGAGAATGGTTTCAGGAAAATAAATCTGAATATGAACTGATTAGAAAGGATTTCATTGATTTTATCAGACGGCTGATAGAAAAGATAAGCAAGTTTGATAAAGAAATTATTTTTTTAAGTCCTTTAAAATGTATATTTAGGATTAACAGAGATATTAGGTTTTCAAATAATAAATCGCCATATAAAATTAATTTTGGGGGGTTGATTTCCAAAGGAGGCAGAAATGCGGGAAATCCGGGATATTATTTTCATATTGAACCTGGAAATTCTTTCATTTCAGGCGGTATTTATATGCCTCGCCCCGAAGCCTTAAAAGCACTTAGAGAGGATATTTATTATAATCCCGATGAGTTTAAGAAAATCATTAATGATGACCTGTTTTTAAAAAATTTTAAAGAAATCCAGGGAAGAAAACTAAAGAGGAATCCTCGTGGTTTTCCTCCTGAGTTTAGTGATATTAACTTACTAAAATATAAAGACTATTATGTAACTCACACAATTTCAGATCAAAAGATATGTTCGGAAGATATTATTGATTATGCCGTTGAAATATATAAAGCAATGCTTCCGTTGAATCATTATATTTTGCAGGCTGTTAGCTATCCCTTAGCGTAATCTGCGGCAAAATTATAAACAGATTAAATCTGAAGCTAAAATCATTAATCGACATTCAATTATTATTTTCCCTCCCAATTAAAGTGTTTACTATTCAATTCTTTTTAAAAAGTAAAACAATTTCGGATTTAAATTTATTTCTTATTAGCACTATGGTGCATAGTTAAGGTAGTAAACAAATCTCCTTTAAAAACCATTTCAATTTCTTCAATACTTCTTAATCCAAAAATATATGCAATGGCAACCGGATCAGCCCTAAAATTGGTATGGCCTTCATAAAAACCATAACGCGAGACATAATAAGGAACCATTTCTCCACAATGAATATATGAAAGTTTTTTGATTAAGTCGGCCATTTCTTTTTCAGGAAGATCTGCATAGTTTTTTAATAGAAATTCTTTCTCTTCCTGATCCGGTTCTCTCCACATTTCAAGATGATACTGTCCTAAAATTTCATCATTAAATATTGATTCCTGCCATCCGCGTCCGCCTTGCCAATTAACGAATACTTTTCTTCCATTATAAAGGATGTAGTTGATGTCCATTTGTTCAAAAAGCCAAACATCTCTTTTGATTCCTTGAAGTACAATATTCCAGACATGAAACAAGGGTTTTGCAAGTTGCCGGTGGGTTAACTCTAATTTTTTTGCAAGCAGATTATCATATTTAAGAACACTTATAATATCTTCATCCTGACTCATAAATCCTTCTCTTGAATATTGCATTGGATGGCCATCCTTTGTAATTTCGGAAATTGACTTTCCTGTAATCGTTTTGGCCTGATCCAATTCTGTTTCATCATGCAAACCGCTTCTTGCTAGTGTAGGAAAATCGATGGTGCCAACTTTCTTTTGAAGTCCTTTGCCATATTGATATTGTTTATAGTTCAAAGAATCTCCATTTTCCATTGTAACTGGGAAAAGCAGGTAGTTTTCATCTTTCGTAAAAGCAATCAAAACTTCAACTCCGCCATCGCTGATAAAAGGAGAAGTAACAACAGGTAATTCATCAATTGTTTGGCTAAAATTTATTTTGAGGGTCTGGAAAGAAAAAAAGAACTACTTTAGTAGAACAAATAATTTCAAAACAATC
>JAEINX010000009.1 GCA_016342645.1 Bacteroidales bacterium
TCTTCGTAAACTCCGTTTAAGATCACACCGATATTACTTACATTTCCTTCGGGATCCATATATGGTAAGCCACCTCCTTCACGTTCGCGAAGTGTTTCGGGGCTTTGTCCGGTTTGCAATCCGGTTACATAAGAACCACAATAAATATCACCGCCCCATTTTGTATCAACCAATGTACTTAATACGAAACCTTTATATCGAACGCGTGTAGTCCATCCTGCAATAAAATCAGGACTGGCATTTCCAATTGGTACACGAGTATCGGTAATTTTATAATGTGTTCCGGCGTCATTTAATATTGGTTGGCCATTTTCATGATATACATAATCATATCCTACAATTGTTCCATAATCATCACCTTCTTTTAAAGCCATTGCTGGGCCATTATAACCCCAAATATCTGCTAATGGAAATATATCGGCATAATCCCCGAGATTTTCAATGCGATTTCTGTTTCTGGAAAAATTCAGGCCTGTTTCAACTGTTATTTCATTAGTTTGTATAGGCACTGTATTTATCATAATTTCAATACCTTTATTCGACATTGAGCCATTATTAATCATAATATTACTTGCTCCTGAAGAAACAGGTAAGGGCGCAGTAATTATTTGATCGAATGAATATAAACTATAATAAGTAAAATCAATATCTATTTTATTATCAAGAACACTAATTGTTGTTCCAAATTCATAAGAATTAACACGCTGAGGTTTTAATGCAAAAGGAGGAATTATATTAGGATAAGATGCTGTTTGTTTTCCACCATAAAAACCCACATTGTAATAAAACTCTGTTTGATAAGGGTCGGTATCGGTTGCGGTTTGAGCTGCACCACCTCTGATTTTTAAAAAATTTAACCATTCCAATCTAAAATCAAAAGCTTCGGTTAAGATAAAACTAAATGATAATGATGGGTAAAAATACGAATTATTCTCTACAGGAAGTGTTGATGACCAATCGTTTCTGCCGGTTAGCTCAAGAAACAGAAAATCTTTATATTTAAGATTTAAAAAAGAATAAACTGAGTTTGTTTCTCGCTTGTATATAGTTTCGCTGGGAACAATAACTTCCGAATCATCTCCTTGTTCTTTAACCACAAGACGACCATTTTCATCAATTTCATAAACAGTTTGTGTATAGTTGAAAAATGTATAAAAATTTGGATAATACCATGATCCTGATTCTTCTGCTTCGTCTAATGATTCCAATGTTCCAGATCTTCCACCTATTCCATACCTGTCATCTTTCAATTTCGATCCTCCAACGCTAAAATCAATGCTGATGTTTGAATTCATAATATTTTCTTTATGATATGAAAGCAAACAATCATAATTATCAGATTGAATACGGTTTGTTGTTGAAGAATAATAACCTTTTAGGCCAAGTACATCGAAAGGAGTGTATTTTTTTTCAAATTTGTTGAAAGTAAAATTCCGTCCGACACGTCCCTGAAAGCTCAACCAAGGTGTGATATCATAAGTTAATCTAATTGCTCCTAAAAAATTATTTCTATATATTCTGGAGTTATTTTTGTTATAGTTCCACCATAAATTTTTATTTATATAAACAAAAGGATAATTCCCACCCCAATCATTTCTACTCCCATTAGGTAGCTCATAGTCGTTCATATCAATACCCTTATAACTTCGAGGCCAGCAATAAAGAATCCCTTTATTAAATGATTCATGCGATTCACCAAGAATCGGGCTGTTTAATCGATTATAATCAACATAAGAAGCGGTTACATCAATATTAACTTTTTCGGAAGCTTTAAGATTAGCTCCAAGATTAATAGTTGTTTGATTAAAACTACTATTTGAAATAATTGGATTGTTATCGGTTTTTGTCAATGAAACTCTTACTGTACCTTTTTCACTTCCTCCCGAAACAGCAATATTATGTGTTTGAGTATTACCATTATGGTAAAACATTTTTAGGTTATCGGGTTGTGGCGACCATGGACGCATTTTTTTATCCCACCATTCTATCATTTGTCCATCCATTTTTGGCCCCCATGAAACCGCAGAACCGTAATAACCAAATTCTTTTTCGGTTGATGAAACTGTTCCACTTGTATCAATAATTAAATTATCGGTATATTGTTGGCTCGGATACATGGGCAATCCTGTCGAATCATCAATCGGAAATGTTGGTGGCGACAAGCTTAATGGAGCCCCCCCACCATAAACATTTTGTACTTTTCTATAACGATATGGTGAAACCGTTTTATAAGTAAAATTATAATCTATTCCTATACCTTTTTGTTTTGTACCTCTTTTGGTTGTTATTAAAACTACACCATTTGCACCACGTGAGCCATAAAGCGCTGATGCAGGACCACCTTTTAATATGTCAACACTTTCGATGTCGGCCGAATTAATATTGTTAATTGCAGAGCCCCAATCAGTACCTCTTCCAATATTTGTTAATCCGGGTGGATTATCAATAGGTATTCCATCAACAACAATAAGCGGCTGATTATCTCCATAAAGATTATTGTTTCCACGAATTGTTATCCTTGTTGTACCACCTTCAACACCATCGCCTGTCGAAATTTGAACACCTGCCGATTTTCCTCCAATAGCATTTAAAACATTTGGTGTGTTTGAAAGTGCAATTTCTTTGCCGGTAAAATTTTCTGTTGCATAACCAAGCTCTCGTTCTTGACGTTTTATACCTAAAGCTGTAACGACAAATTCCTCAAGATTTTGGGCATCGGGTTGTAAAATTATATTAATTACTCTTTTTGAACCTACTGTAATTTCCTGAGTATGATATCCCATAAAGCTAAATACAAGAATATCTTCTTCTGTTAAGCCCGAAATTTTATAATTCCCTTCCAAATCGCTAACAGTTCCTTTTGTTGTACCCTTTATTAAAACTGAAGCACTCGGTATGCTAAAGTTGTCATCACCAGACACTATCGTCCCACTAACAGTAATACCTTGAGCGAAAATGCTAAGATTTAGGGTAGTGAAAAAAATTAAAAATAGTATTTTTTTTTCCAAAACTTCAAAGATTAATTAATGTTTCAATCTATTAATTATTGATAAAATATCAGCTAAATAGCTGTTTATAAATCTTTTAAACAATCGCATTTATTTAACATTTAACATGCAAAATGTTTAAGACAAATATAATTAAGAAAAAATTAGAATTTCACCAAATTCTGGAATTAAAGTAAAAAAAATTACTAAACAGTTTAGCTAAAACGGTTTAGATTTTCCATACGGCTCATAATAAGACATGTACAATCTTTTTGGGGCAAAACGATAATCTTCATTTTTACTGAAACCTTTTGAAAATTTCGTTGTTGAATTAGTCCGATTTAGAAACGTCTTTAAATTTTGTATTTTTGTTTCCACAAATTATAACTTATAAAAATGATTTTATGGTAAATTCAACGAATTCAAAAGTAAGTTCAGCAAAAGCGATTCCAATTTTTTTGGCTTTTTTATGTATGGGTTTTGGCGATGCGGTCGGGCCGTTAGTAAGTCTCGTTAAAGATTCGTTCGATGTTTCTAATTTTCAGGCTCAACTCATGACATTCTCAGGATTTATCATGTTCGGCATTTTATCCATACCAATCGGTCTTTTACAGGATAAAAAAGGTAAAAAGTTCATCATGAATCTCGGGCTTATTATAGCTTTTATTGGATTGATAATACCTGTTTTTAACGGTATGTACGGACCGGCATTAGAATTAAGTTCAGATGGACAAGGAAAATTCTATATATTATTGTTTGCCATACTATTATTGGGAGCCGGTGCAACAACCTTACAGGTAGTTGGAAATCCAATTATGCGAGATGTATCCCCCGAAGGAAAATACTCCAGCAATCTATCTTTTGCTCAATCGGTAAAAGCAATCGGTTCCTCATTAGGATTTTTATTACCGCCTGTTGCTGTTCAGTTTTTCAACCTTGATTGGACCATTTTATTTCCAATTTATTCAATACTCATATTAATAAACCTTTTATTATTTCAGGTTTCAGGTTTTGAAGAAAAGAAAACTAATCATGAAAATGCTGCTTCGTTGAGATCATGTTTTTCCTTATTGGCTAATCCATATGTTTTAACTATGGTATTAGCAATTTTTTTATATGTAGGTGCTGAAGTATCAATGAGTTCGGGTGTACCAATCCTGATGAAAGAAAAATTCGGAATACTGAAATTTGGTCTTTGGGTTACGTGGGCATTATTCTTTTTACCAATTTTAATTGGCAGATTCACCGGGGGTTTAATATTGCGTGTTTTAGCACCAAATAAATTCCTGATAATTACAGCTATTCTTTCATTAATCGGTTTAATTTTATTATTTACAGGTGTTGTTGTCCTTACATATATTGGAATAATACTGACAGGACTGGGATTTGCAAATATATTTCCTCTAATTTTTTCTATTACCGTGGATAAAATGCCTGAACGTTCAAATGAACTTTCAGGATTGATGGTTTCAGCAATCATTGGCGGAGCATTAATTCCACCACTGATGGGATTAGTTGCTGATAATTTCTCGGTATTATTAGGATTTGTAGTTCCTTTGATTTGTATGATGTTCATTCTTGTTGCTTCATTTGTTTCATTGGCAAAAAAATAATTATTAATCACATAAATCAATTATAAAAAATTCTGTAATTGGTTTTAAAACTATGAAAATAGAAAAAAACCACTTTTTTTTATATTTATTTCTTAGTTTTAATAACTTTGCGTTTTTATATGTTTGTCAAAAAAGCAATTAAATGACTGAATGGCATAGTGTTAAAAAATATTTTAATAAAAACTTCTTTCTTTTATTATCATTTGTGTTTTTAGGATTGTCGGTATTAGGTTATGAAAATGAAAAAAATCACAATGATAAAGTTGTAACAGAAGGAGAAACTCAACACGAAAATGTTGATATAGAAATTATGGAGAAAGAGTATAATGCCGGAGAAAGTATTCTTGAACATATTGTTGATTCTTACGGATGGCACATACTTGACTATAATGGACATTCTATTACAATTCCACTTCCGGTGATTCTTTGGGATGAGGGGAAATTGCATATGTTTTCTTCATCACGGTTTAAGCATGGCCATTCATCTTACAAAGGATTTCATATTGCTTCCGAAGGGCCAAATAAAGGAAAAATTATTAAAATTCTTGAAGAAGATTTTCTCCACGGAAGAGTAATTGAAGAAGGAAAAAACGAAGTACTTCCTCTCGACTTTTCAATTACAAAAAATGTATTTGCAGTATTTTTCAGCATGATACTTTTATGTTGGATTTTTATTTCGGTTGCAAATTCTTATAAAAAACGCAAAGGCATGGCACCAAAAGGTTTGCAATCATTTCTTGAGCCATTGATTATTTTTATTCGAGACGATATTGCAAAACCGGCAATCGGCGAAAAGAAATATCAAAAGTTTATGCCTTATCTTTTAACATTATTCTTTTTTATCTTCCTGAATAATGTATTAGGTTTGATACCATTTTTTCCGGGAGGAGCAAATGTTACGGGAAATATTGCAGTAACAGCAATACTTGCGTTATTTACTTTTATAATTACTTCGTTTAGTGCAAACAAATATTATTGGTTACATATTATAAATACCCCCGGAGTTCCGTGGTGGTTAAAATTTCCGATTCCATTGATGCCTGTAGTTGAATTGATAGGAGTTTTTACAAAACCATTTGTATTGATGGTTCGACTTTTTGCAAATATTACAGCCGGTCATATTATTGTGTTAGGATTTGTAAGTTTAATATTTATTTTCGGAAATATTAATATTGGCCTTGGTTATGGGATTTCAGTTGTATCTGTTGCTTTTGCAATTTTCATGGCATTTCTCGAACTATTAGTTGCTTTTATTCAAGCTTATGTGTTTACATTACTCTCGGCATTATATTTTGGAATGGCAATGGAAGAAAATCATTAATTTAATTATATTGAAGAAAAAACAAAAATCATTTTTTAATCAAATACACTAATATTATGGATTTATTAGCAATTTTATTACAAGTAGCTCAGGATTTAAGCCCCTTTGCAAAATTAGGTGCAGGTTTAGGTGCAGGTATTGCTGCGATTGGTGCAGGTATGGGTATCGGCCAAATAGGACGTTCAGCTGTTGAATCAATTGCTCGTCAGCCCGAAGCAGTCGGCGATATTCGTTCGAATATGATTGTTGCCGCCGCTCTTATCGAAGGTGTTGCATTCTTTGCTATTGTTGTTTGTCTGCTTATTGTTTTCTTGTAGGCAAAAAACAAATTTTCGCTTTGCATTTCAACGATTGGTTGAAATGCAAAGTTTATTTAATTAAAAATAAAAAATTATGGAATTAGTAAGTCCCGGCATAGGATTAATTTTTTGGATGACTCTGTCATTTCTAATTGTCTTATTTATTCTTAAGAAATTTGCTTGGAAACCCATTATGAAATCTCTACACGAAAGAGAAAACACTATTGATGAAGCCCTTCATGCTGCTGACAGAGCCAGAGAAGACATGAAAAAATTGAAATTTGATAATGAAGAATTATTAAAACAAGCTAAAGAAGAAAGAGACGAAATATTGAAAGCAGCCAGAAAAGTCAAGGATTCAATTATTGAAGAATCAAAAATCAAGGCTAACGAAGAAGCAAACCGAATTATTGAAAGTGCAAAAGAAGCTATAAAAAATGAAAAACTCGCTGCTATTACCGATTTAAAAAATCAACTTGCAACACTATCAATTGATATTGCCGAAAAGTTAATAAAGGAAGAACTTTCAACAAATATTAAGCAACAAGATTACATAAAAAAATTAGTTGATGAAGTTAATTTCAATTAAAAATTGTAGTTAATGAAAGAAACCAGAATTGCAACAAGATACGCAAAAGCACTTTTTGATCTTTCTTTGGAATTTAAAATTCTTGACAAAGTAAAGAACGACATGGAAGTTCTTATATCTGTTTGTAAGCAAAATAAAGATTTCAGATTGCTAATGAACAGCCCAATTGTAAATGTCGAAAAAAAGGAAGTAATAATAAAGGAAATTTTTGAAAAAAGCTTTCAAACCATGTCGCTTAATTTTCTGATAATCATTATAAGAAAAAGACGTGAAGCCAACATTGAACTTATAGCCGAAAAATACATCGTTTTATATAAAGAATACAAACACATAACAACCACTAACCTTAAAACTACAGTAGAAATCAATAAAGAAATTCGAAAAGAAATTATTGATTTAATGAAAAAACAAACAAAAGGTGAAATTGAGTTAATCGAAAATATCGATAAGAATCTAATCGGAGGATTTATATTGGATTTTGATGATATGCAATACGATGCAAGCATTTCAAAAGAAATAAAAAATCTAAAAAAAGAATTTGCTAAAAATTTATACAAAAAAGGATTTTAACTAAGAAAATAATATAAAAAATGTCAGGAATAAAACCCGCAGAAGTTTCCGCAATACTTCGCCGGCAATTAGCAGGATTTTCGGATGAAGCACAATTAGAAGAAGTTGGAACCGTATTACAAATTGGTGACGGAATTGCCCGTATTTATGGATTAACGAATGCCGAATCAGGTGAATTGATTGAATTTGAAAAAGGTGGCTTAAAAGCAATTGTCCTAAACCTTGAAGAAGACAATGTCGGAGCTGTTTTGCTTGGCGAAAACAACGAAATCAATGAAGGCGACAAAGTAAAGCGAACCGGAAAAATTGCTTCAATTAATGTAGGTGAAGGTTTATTGGGAAGGGTAATCAATACTCTCGGTGAACCCATTGACGGAAAAGGTGAAATCAAAGGAAAACTATACGAGATGCCTCTCGAAAGAAAGGCTCCGGGAGTAATTTTCAGACAACCCGTAAACGAACCCTTGCAAACAGGTATCAAACCTATTGATGCCATGATACCCATTGGAAGAGGCCAGCGTGAGTTAATAATCGGCGACCGCCAGACCGGAAAAACCGCTATTGCCATTGATGCAATCATTAATCAAAAAGAATTTTATGATAAAGGCGAACCGGTTTTTTGTATTTATGTTGCAACAGGCCAAAAAGGCTCCTCAATTGCAAATATTGTCAAAATACTTGATGATTATGGTGCTCTACCTTATACAGTTATCGTAGCTGCAACAGCATCCGATCCCGCTGCTATGCAATTTTATTCTCCTTTTACGGGTGCTGCAATCGGTGAATTTTTTAGAGATACGGGAAGGCCGGCTTTAGCAATTTTCGATGATTTGTCGAAACAAGCCGTTGCTTACCGCGAAGTTTCATTATTACTTCGAAGGCCACCCGGACGTGAAGCTTATCCGGGCGATGTTTTTTATCTCCATTCAAGACTTCTCGAAAGAGCCGCAAAAATTATTAATTCCGATGAAATTGCGAAGAAAATGAACGACCTTCCAAAATCGATAAAATCAATGGTGAAAGGAGGAGGTTCATTAACAGCATTGCCAATTATTGAAACACAAGCCGGTGATGTTTCGGCATACATCCCGACCAATGTAATCTCAATTACCGATGGCCAGATATTTCTCGAAACCAATCTGTTTAACTCAGGAATCAGGCCTGCCATTAATGTAGGTATTTCTGTTTCACGAGTTGGTGGTAATGCCCAAATCAAGTCGATGAAAAAAATTGCAGGAACATTGAAATTGGATCAAGCTCAATTTCGTGAATTGGAAGCTTTTTCAAAATTCGGTTCCGATCTTGATGCTGCAACTATGGCAGTTCTTGAAAAAGGTAGAAGAAATGTTGAAATTTTAAAGCAGGCACAATATTCACCCATGCCTGTTGAAAAACAAATTGCTATAATTTTCTGCGGAGCTAAAGGGTTGCTGCAAAAAGTCCCGGTAAAAAGGATTCAGGATTTTGAAATCGAATATCTTCATTTTATGGAAATTCACCATAAAAAAGTTCTGGCAAACCTGAGAGAAGGGAAATTACTTGAAAAAGATACTGAAATAATGGAAAAGGTTACAAAGGACATTTCTCAAAAATATATTAATTATTAAAAAATCTTTCTCAATGAAGAAGGTATTAGTGTCGGCTATTTGGCTCTTAAAAAAATATAAAATGGAAGAATGGAATGATGGAATGATGGATAAACGGAAGATAATTTGTCTGACAATTCAAACATTAAATAAATGTTTTTTTCAAAGTCTTAAACAAGGAACATTTCCAACACTCCAACACTCCAACACTCCAATACTCCAATACTCCAATACTCCATTGCTCCAGAATTCCATTATTCCAATAATTTAGATCACAAAATGGCAAATTTAAAAGAGGTCAGAACAAGAATTGAATCCGTTAAATCGACACAGCAAATTACGAGTGCGATGAAAATGGTTGCTGCTTCAAAGCTCAGAAAAGCTCAGAATGCAATAATAAAGCTAAGGCCTTATGCCTCAAAATTGCATGAAATTCTACAAAACCTCAGCAAAAGTATTGAAGACTCAGAAGAGAATGCTTATTCGGAAGAAAGAGAACCGAATAAAATTTTATTAGTAATAATTGCCTCAAACAGGGGGCTTTGCGGAGCTTTTAATACAAATATTATTAAAGCTGCAAACAATTTATTGGCAACTAAATACAGCAAACAATTCAAAGCCGAAAAACTTGAAATTTTTTGTCTCGGGAAAAAAATATCCGAATATTATTCAAAAGAAAGATATAAAATCGCTGCAATAAATAATGAAATTTTTGATGCTTTGAGTTTTGAAAATGTTGTTCCCATTGCCGAGAACCTGATGAAGGATTTTGCAGATAAAAAATACGACAGAATTGAGATAATTTATAATCAATTTAAAAATGCTGCTGTTCAAAGATTAATAGAAGAACAATATTTGCCCATAGTTCCCGACACCCAAAATGACACTCAACAGCAAGAAGTAAATGCCGATTACATTTTTGAACCTTCTAAAGAAGAAATTCTGAGGGAGTTGATTCCGAAATCATTGAAAACACAATTATATAAAGCTATTTTAGATTCTTATGCATCTGAGCAGGGTGCTCGTATGACAGCCATGCATCAGGCAACCGAAAATGCTAAGGAAATATTAAAAGATTTGAAACTTTCATATAATAAGGCACGTCAGGCTGCAATCACTAACGAAATTCTCGAAATTGTAAGCGGGGCTAATGCGTTGAATGAATAGGGCTTATATAAACCTGAACCGCAATAGTCGAGATGGTTGTTTTTTATTTTGCCTTAAAATAATAGTGCCACATTAAAATAACGCCCTGTTGAGGGATTAAGAAACGGCATAGTCTCCGGTGAATGGTTAGTCATCACGGCCCCCTTTCTCTTTAAGCTTTGAGACTAAATTTAAAATATAAGTTGGAGAAAAGATAATGTAAAATTTGGGAAAGTCAAGGGGTTTTTTTGGATTTTTATAAAAAAGTTATTAATTATACTTTGAAGTTATTCTTTATTTTCTTTTTTCAAATCCGACTTTTCCTTACCTATTTTTATAATCTTTTCAAGCGTAGTTTGCCTTTCATTTTTTGTAATGTACCAATCTTTAATTAAGATTTCTATTAGATTAATCAGAGCTTTTGCTTCGGAGGTTTCAACATCAATTATTAAATTGATATTTTTCTCCATATGTGCACCAATATTACCAATCTTTCTAGTTGCATCAATAGATTGCCATGTTAAAGGATCAACTTTATCCTTTATTCCTTCTATTTCCTTATATAGTGTTGCTTCTTTAATGCTCCAAAAATTTCTAATCATTCCTTGTAAACATCTTCTAGATAAGGTGGCGGAAGCTTTAGGACTTTCATTAACTATTGAACATGCTTCTTCATAGTCTTTAATAATTGCTTCAGGCACATAATCTGGAAACACTTTCGCAAATGAGTTTGGCACAAGACTCCATTGCTTTATTTCTTTTAAATCGTAATGTTGCCAACTCCCCTTAATAACATCATATTTAGTGTCATATAGCTTAGAGAATAATGTATATTTATTGCATTCATTGTTTGGACAAACAATAAAAAATGAGTATAAAAGCTTAGGTCCTTCCTTATTTTCAATTGTAAGACCAAATTTATTTTCACAGAAATTTCTATCTGTTATTGTTGTATGATGGTTGCAATGGGGACATTGCCATTTAAATGGTTTCATATTTTGTTTTTTTGTTCAAAATCATATAGATAGTTGCATTGCCCTTTTATTTTTTCCATACTATCTGGCTCAGCCATTATTTCGATAATTTGCATTTCATCACTTAAATATTCCAAAAACTTCCATTTTTTTTTGGGGCTCCAATATTCAGCACCTATCCTTTTATTATACTCTTCACTATCCTTTTTGAGTTTATCTGTTAAGCACATTGGACAACCAATGGGATTAACCATCTTTACTTTGTAGTAATTTAAACCATCAGGGCACTGGCCTTTCTTGAATACAAAACAATTACCCAAACTATCAAATGTGAACAAAGTTTTTTTTCTTTCAGGTGTACCATCTGGTCTTATTGAGTCAAGATATTCGTCAATCCAATTTTGTCCTTTCTTAATTGAATTATTATAATATTCGGTATGTTCAAATTCTTCTGAACTAATAAAGGTACCCTTTTTATATGGCTTACATGATACATGAAATAAATCCATAGTTCTTTTTAACTAAGCTCAACTTATTTATATAGTTACAATTTTCCACAAAAATAATTATTATTTCCATATTTATATGTAATTAGTTAGCTTTTTTGTGTAAACCTATTTTAGGACGAGACATGTTTAAATTATTGGGTGGTTGTTTTGGTGGGTGGGGGTTGGAAGGAAAAGGCTAATATTGTGTTATAAGCTAAATTTTTTATATCAATTATTTGGTGGTAGCCATCCCCACATCACATTAAAGATTTTCCATTCACCATTGAATTTTGCTAACTGGCAATAATCAAAAAAACCATACTTTGTGTTTGATGCCTTCGCTGTTGCATAATCTCCACAAATATCATAAATAATAACATGAAGCTTAAAATCTTTATCAGGTTCTAAATCCTTTACCCTTACTCCATCTTCTTTATTTCTTTTGGTAGCAAATTTAAGATGAGAAGGACTCATACTGGTTGTAAAACATACACCTTCTTTATCCTTTGCAATTGATCGTTTTACTAATTCTTGAGATATTCCATTTGCTACTCTTTCCATATCACCTTCAGCCCAACCTTCAACATAATCTCTGCAAGCTTTCTCAATTGCTAAACTATCTTCCTTTGTTTGTGCATTTAAAATTAATCCTGAGAGCAGAAATGAGAATAGCATTAAAATCTTAATTCCTTTCATATTGAGTTATTTTTAATTATTTCTTGTTTTGCTTATAACGATTGTGTATATTTAATATTATATTTATTTTTCTTTTATATTCTGCAAAAGGTTTTCTTTATTTTTTTCACAAATATAGAAATTATTTTTAAATATTTAAATTATTGGGTGGTTGTTTTGGTGGGTGGGGGTTGGAATGGAAAGGTTAACGGTTCGCCAATATAAGTGGGCTGGGATTTCGACACCATTCACTTCTCAAGCCGTTAAAAATTTTATTAAATGTACAAACTTTAAATAAAACGCTGATCCCCAGCTTTTATATTGGCTGTTTTTTTATTAACTATTATTATCAATTTTTTAATTTAGGTATATCTTAGAAAAACGGCGTATCTTTACAGCAGGTTTATACCATTTTTGATTGCAATCAGGCATTTTGCTGCTTTAATAATATAGCCTTTTACTCCAGCAAATAATTTCTCATTGAATTACGGATAGTCGGGCCGACATTAATTTGTTTAATAACAAAATTGACAATTGAGATTTTATGAAAAAACCAACCTTAGGAGTTATTGGAACTTCAAAAAAAGAAGATGAAAAACGTGTGCCAATTCATCCAGATCACCTATCACGTTTACCAGAGGATATCAGGAAACAATTAATTTTTGAAAAGGGATATGGTGCACCTTTTGGTTTGGATGATGATTTTTTTGTTTCTCAAACCGGAGGAGTTGCTTCTCGTCATGAATTATTGGCTGAAATTGGCTCGGTTATTATTGCGAAACCGGTATTGGCAGATTTACAGGAAATACATGAAGGAGGGTTTATTTGGGGTTATCCGCATTGTGCACAGCAAGGCAACATTACGCAAACTGCAATTGATCGAAAATTAACACTAATTGCATTTGAGGATATGTTTGTTTGGTCTCCAGATGGTCATGTAGGTAGACATACGTTTTATAAGAATAATGAAATGGCAGGTTATTGTGCAGTTATTCATGCATTACAATTAAGGGGTATTGATGGTCATTACGGTAATCAACGTAAAGTAATTATTTTTGGATTTGGGGCAGTTAGTCGTGGAGCTATTTATGCACTCAAATCTCATGGTTTCAGAGATATTACAATTTGTATCCAAAGGCCTGATCATGAAGTACGTGAAGAAGTTTTAGATGTTCATTATGTTCGTATTCGTGAAGGTAATAAGGGAGAGGCCAGAATGGTAACTATTGAACATGATGGCACAGTTCGACCTTTATCCGATTTAATTATTGAATCTGAAATCATTATTAATGGCTTTTATCAGGATACCGACAATCCTATCAATTTTATAACAGAAGATGAAAAAGATACTTTAAAACCAGGATGTTTAATTATTGATGTTAGTTGCGACGAAGATATGGGATTCTATTTTGCTAAGCCTACAACTTTTAAAAAACCAATTCTACATATCGATAATATCGACTATTATGCAGTCGATCATACGCCAAGTTATCTCTGGGAAAGTGCTTCAAGGTCAATATCTGCAGCACTAATTGTTTATTTACCAACAATTTTAGAAGGTCGTGAGGCCTGGATGAAAAATACGACCATTAAAAAGGCTATAAATGTGCTTGATGGTGTAATTAAAAAAGAGTCGGTGTTAACTTTTCAGAATCGTATGCTAAATTATCCACATGATTTTATAAAAAGTTAACAGTCAGAACGTATTAATTTATGAGAACATTACATGTTTAAATAACTAACTGTTTTGCGAGATGCAATAAATAAACTTGCCTAAAACATCTGTGTATATTTAATATTACATTTATTTTTCTTTTATATTCTGCAAAAGGTGTTCTTTATTTTTCACAAATATAAAATTTTTTATTAAATATCTAAATCATTAAGTGGTTATTTTGCTGGTTTGGAGGTAAAAGGTGGAGGTAGTATGGGGAAGGCATAGTTGGGATTTAGTTTAATATGGACTAAGGCTGGGGCTTGCAGACTGCTCGGAGTTCTATTTATTAGGTGCTGGTTTATTTTATTTAATTAACTTAAAGCCAGACAATACAATGCTTTCAATTTTATATGGCCACATTTCAACAGAGTAAATTTTAGGGAATATTGGGATTATACTTGTTTTGAAATATTTTATCTTGTTATAGGGTCTAATTTTAGCTTTATAATGTAAAGTTTTATCAAACGGGTTCACAACTTTTAAAAATGTGTTATTGTCCAATTCTAATAAGTCCTCATTGAAAGTTAAAATAATTGTTGTTGTTGAATCTTTAATTCTCCCTACAAGAGTGAACTCTTTTATTTTATTATTTTTCACTTTGGTTTGTATATAAACTTTGTCTCCTAGAAATAATTTTATTGATTTTCCATAGACGACCTCATTTTCACTTTCTTCTACCTTGTATACATTTTGGCTTTGAAGTATGGAAAGCGAAAATGCTAAAATTAAAAGTACTCCGATCTTTTTCATTTATATAAATTTAATTTGTGTTGTCTTAATCTAACTTGCACCTAACTATGAAATAACCACACCTTATTTCGTATATCCGTCCGTTGGCATATAACGCATTGAGTGTTTCTTTCTTCTTTGTCCGTTTAATTATTTAACTTCCAGTTTAAAATTATTCTTTATTTCCTACAAATTTAAAAATTATTTCTAAATTTTTAAATATCTATTGTATTTGGCAAATTACAAAGAAATTGGAAAATATTCTTTTATTTTTCAACAGAAGTTAATAACTGTTCGTACCATTCCCTCCCAAACTTTCTTATCAAAGCTTCTTTCAAAAATTGATAAAGCGGAATACCTTTGTTTTTTCCGTTTTTAAGAGCTGATTTGCAAATATCCCAATCATGAAAATTTAGGGCCGTACAGGTTTTATGTTTGGTGATTCTGATAGGGTAAAGATGGCATGAAATAGGTTTCAGAAAATCTGTTTTACCTTCAAGGCAGGCTTTTTCGATAGCACAAAAAGCAATATTATTTTCAAAATAAGTAAAAGCACACTCTTTATTATCAATCAACGGGGTTACAAATTCTCCATCGGCATCATAATCGAAAACTCCATATTTTTCAATTAATTCTTTCCCCTTTTCGGTTAAATATGGTTTTATTTCATCAATATTAACTTCAAGGATTGAAATTTCTTCTTCTTCAAGTGGAGCACCGGCATCACCCGAAACACAACACTCTCCAAAACAATGTTTCAAATTACAAGCAAATTTAACTTCAAGTATATCATTAGAAATCAAAGTATCATTGATTTTTATCATGAAGCAAAATTACAAATTTCATTTTGCGTATAAGTTCAATTAAAAATAAATTTATTGAATTAGGGAATATTTACAAATATTCCGTGCGTAATGTTTTTGGGTAGCTTTTTAATAACAAGGTATGAAGAGGTAAGTATTAGCATAATGATAAAAAGGCAGGAGATATAACATTGTTTGTTATGTTTTTTCCATAATTATATCTTCAAAACACTCAATAATACTTTTTATTCCAATGAAAACAACTGCCTTTATTTTAGTTTTCATTTTCACTAATGCTGTCTGATTATTAAACTTGATTAAAATTGCTGATAAAAGAGCTTTTGAATTAATGTTTCTTAAATCACTTGTATAAGCTATGCCAATATCTTCCTTGCTTTCAATTTCTAAATATTTAAAATATTGGACATTTTTGGATAACTTCTTTTCAAATTGCTTTTCTGTTAATTTTATTCTTATGATATTTTTTTTATGCTTAAAAAATTCCCATATTAGAAAATAAATTTTTAATATTTCTTCGGCTTCCGGAATTTCTAAATCAACAGAGTTACCTAAAAGGATTGAAAGTAAAAATGGTTGACTCCTAACTAATTCATCTGATTCTATATCAATATATTTTTTATCAATTTTATCAATTTTTTTTATAAAAATAGCAATATCTTCAGATTCTTCAAAATCTCTTTTCGAGAATTTAATTTTATTCGTTTCTTTCATTAAATAAATATCTTATATGTTTATTTTTTCTCAAGTAGTTCTATGATAAGAAAAAACATCTTTTACCAATTTTTTGTATTTCCTGAATTATTTTTTTCAAACTAACATTACTAAGAACCAGAAGAGGCAACAACTGCCGTAACTACAACTGCACCGGCCACGGCAGCCTGCATTTCTTTTATAACTTGGTCAACGTCTTGAGAAATAGAATTGTTTTTTAAAATCTCTTTCAATTTTATTCTAATATTTCTCAACTCACCTTGTTCTTTAACTAATACTTTTTGAATTTTGCAAGCTTGAATTAAAGCTAATATTGGTGAAGATTGATTATTTATATTGTTTTCTTTAAACAAAGCCTCTCTCAAATCATTAATTATTTTTTCTCTGACTTTTTTATTAATTAAAGAAACTGATTTATAATGAATGAATAAAAAATGCTTTTCTGTTATCCTAACTAACCCTTTATTCTCCAAATCCCGCAATAAATACAACCTGTATTTTCTCGCTTTATTAGAAAAGCTTCTAACCCATGTTTTTACCCTTTTTTCTTTCTTTGAATTATAAATCCGCGATACAATTTCATCAAAAGGAAACTTTAGTTTACTTGGTAATTTTTTAATAATTAGTTTTTTGTCTTTTATCTCAGCAATTTTTTTTTCTGATAATTCTATAAAAATTGCACCAATTATTCCGGGATTAACTTTTTCAACCGGTATTAAAAAACCTGATTTTTCCGGTTTTATGGAAAGCAACAAAAAAGTTTCAGCTAAATTAAGTTCCATTTTTTTTCATTAAATGATTATAAAAAGACACTTGACTATTGAATTTATTTCAATAATTTATGGCGTAAATATACAAAAAGTAAAAATTTGATTAAATACGATTTGTTTATAATTTTTTATGATTAAATTAGTTTTTGATTTATCGTGATTAGACTAATAATCGAATATGTTGTTATTTATTTAAAATGAATTTTTTAGCACATTTATATTTATCAGGAAATGACGATGAAATTGCTCTCGGTAATTTTATTGCTGATGCCGTAAAAGGAAAAGCGATTCTTAATTATGATGAAAATATCAAAAGAGGGATTTTGCTCCATCGCGAAATTGATGCTTTCACCGATAATCATAATGTTTTTAAGAAAAGTAAAATACATCTTAACAATAAATATGGAAGATATTCTGGGATTATTGTTGATATTTTTTACGATCATTTTTTAGCAGCAAATTGGAAAGATCATTCAAAAACTGAGCTAAAAGATTTCACTTCCAATGCTTATAAAATTGCTATAAAACATTTCAATATTCTTCCAAAAAAAACAAAAAGAATACTTCCGTTTATGATTGCTCAGAATTGGTTAGCGGGATATGCCAATTTGAATGAATTGAAAAGAGTTTTTTACGGTATGGACAGGCGTACGGATTTTAAATCGGGAATGCAAAATGCAGTTGATGATTTAATCAAAAACTACCCTGATTTTGATAAAGAATTCAAAACATTTTTCCCTGATGTAATCGGTTTTGTTGAAAAAAATTATGATACTCGAATTTTGTAAGGCCTTAATTAAATTAAGAAATACGACAATTTTTCAGTTTATCATCAACTTACAACTTATCATGAAATTACAGTCAACAGCAGCTTTCTTCTTCCTCCCTGATATCTAAATTCACATAAATATATTCCCTGCCATGTTCCAAGTCCTAATCTGCCGTTAACGATCGGAATAGTAAGCGAATGTCCGGTAAGAGAGGATTTCAAATGTGCAGGCATATCATCTTTGCCTTCGAAAACATGAACGTAATCGCGTGAGTTTTCGGGAACTAATTTATTAAAAATTGTTTCAAAATCAATTCTGACCGAAGGATCTGCATTTTCATTTATGCTCAACCCTGCCGAAGTGTGTTTAATAAAAACTTGTAACAAACCGGCATTTGGCAGATCAGATAAACTATTTTCGATTATATTACTTATTAAATGAAACCCTCTTCCGAATGGGGGTAGAATAATTTCTTTTTGCTCAACCATGGTTACAAACATTTGAAAATTAATAGAAATATTTTCTTATTTCCTTTTTCAAAAATAATAAAAATATCTTAACTAAAAAAATATTATTTACCGGGGGAAGATGAGGTATAGGCGTATAGAGTAAATAAGTGTATAAAAACATTTCCCATATATATTCCGCTTCCCTATTTCCATTATTTCCCTTAGAGCTTTATACCCCTTATTACCAATATTTTCGTGAATTTAATGACGAATATTTACGAATATTTATTTGTCTATTCACAAAAAAAATATACTTTTGTAATAAGCAATAATTAAAAACTAAAAAAATGTATAATAAGCCAGGTTTATTCAGAAGCACAACAGATAAAGTTATCGGAGGTGTTGCCGGAGGTATTGCAAAATATTTTAAAAGCGATCCCACAATTTTCAGAATTCTATTTTTACTCGCTGCTTTTTTTGGAGGAGGCGGAGTATTGATTTATATAATATTATGGATAGCGCTGCCCGAAGACTATTCTCAAAATATTTATGGGCAGAATTTTTCACCTAACGAAGCAAAAGATGATGCTGTCGAACAAGATCCAAAAACTGATTCTAAGGTTGATCCGCCACAATATATTCCTAATTTTCAAGAAAAAAGTTTCGATAACGGAAGCTTGATTGCAGGCTTGATAATGATTGTGATAGGAGGAATTTTTCTTATCGTTAATTATATTCCGCGAATCTACTTTGCTGATCTATGGCCCTTAATACTCGTGGTGGCCGGAATTGCTCTAATTTCTATTAATTATTCACAAAAAAAACAAAAATAACATGAAAAGCGGAAATGTATTTTGGGGTGTAATCCTTGTTGTCATAGGATTACTATTTATTTTCAAAAATATGGGATTTATATATTTCGATTGGTGCTCAATCTTTAACCTGTGGCCTTTGCTATTGGTTTTGTTTGGAATAGCTATTCTTCCTATTAAAAATCTATTTAAAATACTGTTGTCGGTTATTGCACTTTTGGCAGGTATTGTCATTTTCAGTTTTTCCGATTCATGCTATAATAATTTCAGAATCACATATAATAACGACAGATTTTATTATGATGAAGATGAATATGAAAGTGAAGAGCAAGTTTTTACTGAGCCGTATAATTCGGAAATTGAATATGCGGAATTGCAATTTGATGCCGTTGCCGGAAAATTCAGAATTAGAAATGCAACAAATGATCTTCTTAATTTTAATAGAGAAGGAAGTGTTGGGCCATATTCATTTATTTCCAAAAATTTGGGAAACAAGCAATCAATAGAATTCAAACTTAAAAATTCTCATTACAGATTTAGAAAATGGAAAAACGAAGTAGATATTAAACTGAACGAAAATCCTATCTGGGATTTTGATCTTGATGTTGGCGCCGCAAAAGTCGATTTAGATTTAAGTAAATTTAAAACACGAAAAATTAAAATTGATGGTGGAGCTTCATCCGTTGAAATCAAACTCGGCGATAGACACAATAAAACAAAATTGGATATTGATTCAGGTGTATCTTCAATTTACATCAAAGTCCCGGAAAACTCAGGTTGCGAAATTTTTACATCAACAGTTCTTTCTTCCAAAAATTTATATGGTTTTGATAAATATGAAAAACATACCTATCGAACACCAAACTTCTCGATGAGTGAAAATAAAATTTATATAAATATTGACGCAGCGATCTCAAATTTAAACATTAGAAGATATTAAAAATTCTGATACTTTTCTTCGTTTTTTGAAGAACTAATTAATTGTATGGAGTATAAAGATTATTATAAAATACTGGGGGTTAGTAAAAATGCTACTCAGAGCGAAATAAAAAAAGCCTATCGTAAGCTTGCCTTAAAACATCATCCCGATAAAAATAAAGGTAACAAAGAATCGGAAGAAAAATTTAAAGCTATTTCGGAAGCCAATGAGGTTTTAAGTAGTCCGGAAAAGAGAAAACAATACGATGAAATTGGAGCTAACTGGAAGCAGGAATATGCGAACCGTGCCTATTCAAATCAACAAGGCCAAGATCAGAGAGGATATTATTCGCAGGCAAATTATGATGATATGTTCGGTGGACAAGGTGGTTTTTCCGATTTCTTCGAGCAATTTTTTGGCGGGAATTTCAATAATTATAAACAATCAGGAAGATCGCCTCAATTCAAAGGCCAGGATTATGAATCACAATTAAATATTAGCCTTCAAGAAGCTTATTCGGGAACGTCAAGACTTTTAAACATTAATGAAGGACAAAAATTAAAAATCAATGTAAAACCCGGTGTCAAGACAGGCCAAATTCTCAGGGTTAAAGGTAAGGGCGGAAAAGGTTCGGACGAAAGCAAAAGCGGAGATATTTTCCTGAAAATAGAAGTCCTTCCCGATAAAGTTTTTAAAAGAAAAGCCGATAATTTATATACTGATCTGAATATTGATCTTTATAAAGCAATTTTAGGAGGAAAAGCAAGACTTCAAACCCTAAAAGGTTTCATTAATATAACTATTCCAAAAAACACCCAAAACGGAAAAACACTTCGACTTAAAGGACTTGGGATGCCCGAATATAACAAAAATGACAGTTTTGGTGACCTTTTTGTGAAAATGAACATCAGTATCCCCGAAAAATTATCTGAAAAAGAAATTGATCTTTTCAAGGAATTAGAGAAAATTCATACATCAAAATCTTAATCGAATCGCTATGCTTATACTTTATACTGAAATACTTCAAAAAACAATTCAAGAGTTTGTTGAGGCATATTATTCACGAGAATTACAACATTATGCAAGTGATTTTTGTAATGAATTTGATCTCGAAAACGAAACAATTGAAACGGCAATCAAACGTGCAATTGATGCCTGTAATTCGATAAATATTCCATATTATTATCATTTTAAACATGTTTTTATTGTTGAAGAAAATATTATTTTCCACGACTGGAAACTTTCGCCCTTTGGCTGCTATCTAACAATTCTGAATACCGATCCTTCAAACCCCTTAATAGCAAAATTTCAAGAATCATTAATTGTTGGTGACTAATCAATAAGCAGAATTTATATAATTGTAGCAAAACCCTACTCTCATTCTGCTGTTCGTTAGCGAACAAAGCTGTTCAAAATAATACAAAATAAATTATTGACTTTTTTAATAAATAAAAATAAATTACTGATTAATTGTGTATTAATTAAATTTGCATAATATTTGCTAATTGGAATTTTTAAATTTAAAAATACAATTTTATGATTAAATGGTTTATTCGCCATCAATTTAAAGAAATGTTTCGTTCGACAGTTTGGCAAAAGAACTTAATATTAAACATAATTATGGGCTTTTTCTTGCTTGTAATTTTGGTAGAAGCTCTGGTCGGGGGAATTGTTCTCGCCGATAAGTTTCATGAAATATTCCCTGATGATGATCCGGTAAAAAAATTCAACAGCTTTTTACTTTATTATTTCACATTCGATCTGGTGCTAAGGTATTTTATGCAACAAGTACCCATTATGTCGGTACAACCTTATTTGCACTTGCCCGTTAAAAAATCAAGCCTGATTAATTTTGTTCTTTCGAAATCATTTTTGAGTTTTTTCAATTTCTTGCCTTTGATATTTGTTATTCCGATGGCATTTTTTCAATTTGCCGATTATTATCCTATTTCAATTGTTTGGGTTTGGATAATTTCAGTGTTTTTGATAGCCCTCACAAATAATTTCCTGATTGTTTATTTGAAAAAACAATTAGTAGCAAATCCAAAGGTCGTAGGAATTTTCGGACTTATGATTGCATTTCTTGTACTTTTCGATTATTTAAATTTGATTTCGTTTTCTGCGTTTTCAACATTAATTTTCGGAGAATTATTAAAACACCCTTTGCTGATATTTGTCCCTGCATTTTTGTTGATTTTTGTTTATAGTTTAAATTATTTCTTTTTAAAATCACATCTTTATCCCGAAGAAATAAAAATCAGAAAAGACAAAAAAGTTGATGCAATCAGTAATATTAAATACCTGAAAACTTTGGGGAAAACCGGAACTCTCGTTTCACTAGAATTAAAATTATGGTGGCGGCATAAACGAACCAGGACAATAATTTATATGTTACCGATTTTTCTTCTTTATGGCTTTGTCTTTTATCCGCAAGACATTTATAGTGAAGGTTTTGGCTTTTTAATTTTTGTTGGAGTATTTATTTCTGGCGGGCTGATGTTAAATTATACAAATTATGCATTTTCTTATGAAAGCAATTATTTCGATGCGATTCTGGCAAACAATATTAATATTAAAGAATACCTCAGAGTAAAACTTGTGATTGCAATCATAGTCAGTACAATTTGTTTTATTGTAACAATTCCTTATGTCTTTTTCGGTTTTAAAATCCTGATAATAAACTTTGTTGCCTGGCTTTATTGCATTGGATGTTTATCATTCGCACTTTTATACACAGCCACATACAATAAAAAAAGAATGGATCTTGCAAAAGGAGCAGTTTTTAATTATCAGGGAATTGGTGCTTCAAACTGGCTGGCAATGATACCAGCCTTCCTTTTACCGATATTTATCTATCTCCCCTTTGGGCTGAATGATTTACCATACACCGGAATTTTCCTTATAGGTTTAATCGGATTAATAGGTTTATTGTTTCAAAAAAGCCTGCTAAACATTGTTGTTAAGCAGTTTTTTAAAAGAAAATATTTAATGGCTGAAGGTTTTAGAGAAAAATAATTATATAATTTAAACTCAAAAAAAATGATTCAAGTAAATAATTTATCAAAAATATATAACGAAGTAGCAGTATTAAATATCTCCGATCTGAAAATAAAAAAAGGCGAAAGCTTTGGTTTGGTTGGAAATAACGGAGCCGGAAAAACTACTTTTTTTCGCTTAATTCTTGATTTGATCAGGGCAAGTAGCGGGAATATTTTATCCAATGGCGAAGATGTTTCAAAAGATGAAACTTGGAAATCTTTCACAGGTTCTTATCTCGATGAAGCCTTTCTGATTGACTTTCTGACTCCGGAAGAATATTTTCAATTCATTGGTGATATTAATGGTTTATCAAAAGGTGATATTGATGAGTTTTTAAACAATTTTGCCGAATTTTTCAATAACGAAATCATTGATAAAAAGAAATATATTCGGGAACTTTCAAGTGGAAATCAGAAAAAAGTCGGGATCGCAGCAGCTTTGATGACAAATCCTGAAATTTTGATTCTTGACGAACCTTTCAACAGCCTTGACCCGACAACACAAATTCGCCTGAAAAACCTATTGAAAAATTTACAAAAAGAAAAAAATGTAACGCTTTTGATTTCAAGCCACGACCTTAATCATGTAACGGAAGTTTGTGATCGGATTGTGGTGCTTCACGAAGGCGATATTGCTCATGATATTCTTACAAATAAAGACACTCTGAAAGAACTTGAAAAATATTTTGCGGTTTAATGTCATAATTGCCACAGATTGACAGATTAAAAAGCAAACCTATTTCTTGTAGATTATGCTGATTTTCGATGACGGATTTCTGCAATTATATGCGTAATTTGCGGGATATAAATTTTAAGCAGATGAATAATTTTAAAAGAAAAATTTCAATGAAAATTTTACAAAAGATTCTTCTGTTATTTTTTCTATTTGCAAATACATTGCTTCAGGCACAAAATTATTCAGTTTCAGGGAAAGTTATTGACTCAGAAACAAAAGAAGCTCTGGCCTTTGTTAATATTATTCTAAATGATAGTGACTATGGCACTTGCACTGACATTGACGGAAAATTCAAAATCAATTCTTCTGTACCGATTGACTATATTCAATTAACTTATGTTGGATATGAAAGAAAAATATTTAATATCGAAAATCAAGAAAAAATAATTATTCCGCTAAAAAGAACCGAGTATCAATTGCCGCTGTTTGAAGTTTTTCCCGGTGAAAATCCTGCTCATCGCATTATTAATAATGTGATAAAAAACAGGGATATAAATAATCCTGAAATGATTAAATCATTTTCTTATACTTCTTACGATAAAATGATTTTTACGGCAAATATCGACTCGCTTCGAAAATTGAAAGCTTCAGAATTAGATTCTAATGAATTAAATATCATGAGCTTTTTCGATTCGAAAGATATTTTTATTATGGAAACCGTATCGGAGCGAAAATTTTTATTTCCCGATAAAAACCACGAAAAAGTGATTGCCTCACGAATTTCAGGATTTAAAGACCCAATTTTTCTCTTTCTGATTTCACAAATTCAATCAAGCTCTTTTTATGAAGAAATGATACACATTGCCGACAAATATTATATAAATCCGATAAGCAAAGGAAGTACAAAAAAATATTTTTTCCTTCTCGAAGACACAACTTACACCGCAAATAATGATACTGTTTTTATAATCTCATACAGGCCGAAAAAGAAAACTAATTTCGATGGGATGAAAGGTGTGCTTTCAATAAATACAAATAAATGGGCTATTCAAAATGTTATTGCCGAGCCTTCAAAGTCCGAAAAAGGTTTAAGTGTTAAAATTCAGCAAATGTATGATTTGATTGATGGAGAACAATGGTTTCCGGTGCAATTAAATACTGATTTAATATTAAATCAGGTTCAGATTAGTACCGGTAAAAAGTCGTACGAAATGGCTGGAATCGGGAAGAGTTATCTTAAAGACATTGTTTTAAACCCAGACATTGTAAAAAAAGAATTTAATAATGTTGAGATTGAAATCGAGCAAAAAACAAAATTATTGAATGAGAAGTTGTTGGAGAAATATCGCAACGATAGCCTAAGCCAAAAAGATAAAAACACTTACCAATTTATTGATAGTTTAGGAGATGAACATAAATTCGACAGGGTTGCAAAAACTTTCGAGGTATTATTTTCGGGGCAAATTCCATTTGGATTTGTGAATTTCGATATTGATAAATTTATAAAGTATAATTCTTACGAAGGTTTATACCTCGGTTTGGGTTTACGGACAAGTAATAAAATCTCTGATCGCTTTTCAGTTGGTGGATATTGGGGTTACGGATTTAAAGATAAAACAGCAAAATACGGAGGGGATTTTGATTTTACAATTGATCCGATTTCTGAACTAAAACTTAATTTTTCAGCCTTTTATGACCTTACAGAAAGTGGCGGAATTAGTTTCCCCGACGAGAAAAAAAGTTTTTTAAACAATGACAGCTTCAGAGAATTATTGATCGAACGGATGAATATAACTCAGGGATGGAGTTCGTCGATAAGTTTTAGAGCCTTGCAATATTTTAAATTCAATGTTTCGTTGACAGATGAATTGAAACTTGCCTACAAAGATTATTTATTTGTGCGAAATATAGCTAATGCAAAAATTCAACAAAACGAGTTTAATTTCACCGAGTTATCTGTCGGTTTTAAATATGCATATAAAGAGAAATTTATTAAAAAAGAAAATATTAAAGTTTCTCTCGGAACCGATTATCCTGTTTTTCGTTTTCAATATACTAAAGGATTTAATGATTTTTTGAATGGCGATTTTTCGTATAATAGATTTGATTTAAAATTGAATAAGTCAGTTTACTTCAAATATATCGGGAAAAGCACAATACAATTTCAAGCAGGATATATTGATGGAAACATCCCTTATTGTAATTTATACAACGGGCAGGGAAGCTATCGCAGTTTTACAATTTATGCTCCAAACAGTTTTGCTACAATGCGAATGAATGAGTTTCTATCAAACAAATATCTTTCGGTTTTTTATACTCATAATTTTGGAAAGCTTTTGTTTCGCACAAAGTTTTTTCAACCGGATATCGTTCTTGCCACAAATTTTGCAATCGGCTCGTTGAATAATAAAACGAACCATTATAACACCGAAATTAACTCTCTTGAAAAAGGATATTACGAATCCGGGATTTTATTAAATGATATTTTAAATATGAAATTATATTATATCGGAGCTGGAGTTTTCTGCCGCTACGGGCCATATTCTTTCGAGAGTACAGCTAAGAATTTTGCTTATAAGTTCACTATCATTTTTGCGATATAATATTTTGCCCTAAAATTTACTTTTTAAAGATGACAACAATTTTATAGTTTTCTACTTGTTAATAATAAGTTATCTAATAATAATCCAATAATTATCCCCGCAGCATAACAAATCAAATCACTCCACATAAATCCAAAGCCAAGTATAAGCCCGCCAATGATTGTTTTTCTTATATTATCAAGCCAGGGGACATGATAAAACTGACTTAATTCAATACAAACAGAAAACGCAAATGATATAATTGAAGATTGAATTTTGTTTTTGCCTGGAAAAATAAATCTCACAAGAAAATAAACCGCCATTGCCCAAAAGGTGTCGCCGGCATAATTTGCAATGAAATCAGGAAGAACTTCAGCAAAAAATCTTGACCCTATTCCTAACAAACTTGATAAGATGATTAATACTAAATATATTATTCTGTTTCTCATTTGTTTATGTTTTTGTCATATATTCAAAGCATTTATTTGATTGAACGCTGAGACACTGAGATTTATTTTTTTATTTGAGAATGTGACAAATTTTTCTCTGCGTCTTTACGACTCTGCGTTATTCAAAGGGCAATAACTTTCATTTCTATCAAACATAATTTTCCGAAAAAAACCATTTAACTATATAACAATATCAGAGTTTTCCGTAGCATATTTAAAGCTGTAAGTGAAGCTTTTTGAATATTCCTACCTCTATGATCACCTAATAGTAATTTTTTGGCAACGCAGTCATTTGGTGAAGCAATGGCAATCCATGTTGTCCCGACAGGTTTGCCTTCAACTGCTCCTCCGGGCCCGGCTATACCTGAGGTTGCAATTGCAAAATCGGTATTGAATTTATTTTTCACACCGATTGCCATTTCCTTAACAACATCCTCGCTAACTGCTCCGTTATCAATCAGTGTTTGATGTTTTACTCCAAGAATTTTTTCTTTAATATCATTTGAATAAGCCACCACCGAACCCATATAATAATTTGAACTTCCTGAAATACTTGTAATCATTTTTGCGATTGCTCCACCTGTGCAACTTTCGGCAGTTGATAGACTTTTTCCTGCCTTTATCAATAAGTTCCCTATAATTTCTTCGAGCGTATCATTGTCAAAGCCAAAAATTTTATCGGGAATAATTTTTTGAAGTTCTTTTATTTTTAATTCAATTTCTTTTTTTAATTCTCCCTCATTTTCTCCATTTGCCGAAATTCTTAATCTAACAATCCCGGGCTGGGGCAAATAAGCAAGCTTCATGTTTTCAGATAAACTATCTTCCCAATCAGCAATAATTTCTGCAAGGTGAGACTCGCCTCCACCTTGTGTTAAAATTGTTTTATGAATGATTGCATTTGTTTTAAAATGCACTAAAAGTTTAGGGATTACAAAATCCTCCAACATAGATTTCATTTCAAAAGGAACCCCGGGCATTGAAACAAATATTTTCCCGTTATTTTCAAACCACATCCCGGGAGCTGTTCCGTTTTTATTAAATATCGGGATGCAACATTCGGGAATTTCTGCCTGTCGGCGATTTATTTCACTTACTTTAAAGCCTCTAACTCTAAATATTTCCTCAACATTTTCATAAGCTTTCTGATTGAAAATAAGTTTTGAATTAAAGAATTCGCATAAAGTTTCTTTTGTAATATCATCTTTCGTAGGGCCAAGGCCTCCTGTAATAATTATAATATCAGATCTTGACCCGCATTCTTCAAGAGTTTGTAAAATATGTTCTTTATTGTCGGAAATACTGATCGCTTGATAAACTTTTATACCTGATGCATTCAATTTTTCTGCTATCCATGATGAATTTGTATTAATTACCTGTCCAATAAGTAATTCATCTCCAATACTAATTAATTCTGCTTGTATTTTTTTTGACATTTATTAATTTTATTTTCGTTTAAATTTCGGAATAAATTAAATTTCAATATATTTGCAGATTTTTCTCTAAAAATCTATAGTTCAAAAATTATGAGCGAATATAAAGAATCTGAATTAATAATAAACTCCAACGGCTCAATTTATCATTTAAAATTGCAGCCCCACCAAATTGCCGATACAATTATTGTGGTTGGAGACCCTGATAGGGTTCCTGAGGTTTCAAAATATTTTGACAAAATTGAAACGAAAGTTCAAAATCGTGAAATAGTAACACATACGGGATTTCTTAACAATAAGCGGCTTTCAGTACTTTCGACAGGAATGGGCACCGACAACATTGATATTGTTATGAATGAGCTTGATGCCCTTGTGAATATTGATTTTAAAACACGGACAATAAAGCCCAAACTCAAATCTTTAAATATTATCAGATTAGGTACTTCGGGTGCTATTCAGCCAGACATTCCAACCGATGCCGTTGCAATATCAGTTGCCGGCCTCGGCCTCGACGGATTACTGAATTTTTATAGTATTGATAAAGATATCCTTAATAAAAAACTTTCCGATGCATTTATTAAGCATGTTGGATGGAATATTAATTTACCTAAACCTTATGCTGTTGAAGGTTCAAAATTTCTTTTAAAAAAATTAGGAAAAGGTTTTTTCAAGGGGATTACAGCTACTGCTCCCGGTTTTTACGGGCCTCAAGGACGAGTCTTAAGACTAAATATCCAAAATCCCGAATTAAATGAAAAAATGCAATCGTTTAGTTTCAACGGCGAAAGAATCATCAATTTTGAAATGGAAACTTCAGCACTTTATGGACTTGGAGGGCTACTCGGGCATAATATGATTACAGTTTGTGCTGTAATTGCAAACAGAGTTAACAATACTTATAATAAAGATTATAAAAAAGTTATAGAAAGTTTAATAAAAACTATACTTGAAAGATTGACATCTTAATTATAATCCAAGAAAATACTTCAATAGACACACCGATAACATAGATTATGCAGATGAGTAATCATGATGAAAACAAAGAATTATTAGCTTTGATCAACCTTCTTGATGAGCCTGATATAGAAAATTTCAATAATATCAGGAAGAGTCTTTTTTCTATTGGGAAATCTTCTCTTCCGTTGCTTGAAACTACTCTCGAAAATACTTTTGATGAAATTGTTTTTAGAAGAATTCAAAATATTATCCGGGAGATTAGATTTGAAGAAATTTGTAAAAGACTTGATGATTGGGTTAATTCGTCTTCTCATAATCTTTTAGATGCCTTGCTTCTGATCACCAAATTTCAATATCCTGAAATTGATGAAACAATAATTAGGAATCAAATTTCTAAAATCCAAAAAAATATTTGGTTAGAACTAAATGACGGCTTTACAGTTCTTGAAAAAATCAAGATAATAAACCACATTTTATTTGAGGCATATAAATTCCAAGTGAATATCAATAAAACTTCATTTCAAAATTTTTTCATCAATAATATATTAGAAACAAAAGAATGTTCTTCGGTTTCAGTGGGTATTCTCTATCTTATTCTTGCTAAAAACTTAGGTGTTCCTGTTTGGGGAATTGATCTACCGGAGCAATTTATTTTGGCTTATATAGATAAAGATTCAAAAAATAATAAAACTGAAAGTTTAAATTCTGATGTTCTTTTTTATATAAACCCAACAAATAAAGGCTCTATTTTTAAAAAAACCCAAATTGATTTTTTTCTAAAACAACTTAATATAAAACCCGAAAAATCACATTATAATTCTTGTAATAATTTAACAATTATTCAAAGATTATTATCCGAACTTATTATTGCTTGTGAACATTCTGAATTTTCAGATAATGTTTTCCAATATCAGAAACTTCTAAAAATTGTTAAAGCAAAAAACAATTAGCTCATTTATTTACCCTTTGGTTCAAGGTTTGAGTTATAGAAAATACAACGAGAGCTTTAACGAAATAAACAAAACCTGATGCTCTTTAATTTTTTGTAACCCCCAACTTCGTATATTTGCAAAAAACCGAACTCAGGAAAGTAAAAATTATTTCTTATGAAAATCAGACACTTCACAATACCTGTTTTTATTCCCGAACTGGCTTGCCCTTTTCAATGTATTTATTGCAATCAGAAAAAAATCTCCGGTCAAATTAAAATTCCCGAACCTGATGAAATAATTCAAACAATTGAAGAACATTTATCAACTATTCCTAAAAAAAGAAGTTTTATTGAATTCGGATTTTTTGGCGGTAATTTTACGGGAATTCCCATTGAGCAGCAGGAAGAATTATTAAAGCTTATTAAACCCTATATAAAAAATTCATCAATATCTTCAATCCGCCTGTCAACGCGGCCTGATTACATTAATCGTGAAAACTTGAAATTGCTGAAAAAATATGATGTCGGAACAATTGAACTTGGTGTTCAGTCGATGGATGACGATGTTTTAAATAAAACAAAACGAGGCCATTCAAGCAAAGATGTTATCAATTCGGCAAGAATGATTAAGGATTTTAATTTCGATTTGGGTTTACAAATGATGATTGGTTTACCCGGAGACACTTATGAAAAATCTATTTATACTGCAAGACAAATCGTAAAACTTGGTGCAAACAATACACGAATTTACCCCACTCTTGTTATTAAAGATACGAAACTTGAGAAAATGTATAATCAGGGAAAATATACACCTTTAAGTCTGGAAGAGACAATTAAATGGTCGAAAAAATTACTTTTGATTTTTGAAGAAGCCAATGTAAAAGTAATCAGAATGGGGCTTCATCCTTCTGAAAATCTACTTAGCGGTGATGATCTTGTTGCAGGCCCTTTCCATAAATCTTTTCGTGAGCTTGTACTTACTGAGATTTGGAATGGAATTCTAAAACATCTTATGAAAAAAGAAAAAGCGAAAAGAATACGGATTTTTGTTTCACCAAAGGAATTTAATTATGCAATTGGCTACGATTCTAAAAATAAAAACATGTTACTTGAAAACTTTGAATTTGTAATTTTCCAACAGGATCAAAACCTTGATGGAAGAAAGTTTACTTATTGGATTGAATAGTGATGAGGGGATAGGGGAAATAAAGGTATAAGGGTATAAGTCATTCTTTTGTAATTCAATGGTCATTTAACAGTCATTAGGTTGTCATTTTATTATTACTAAGTGATTTTTCCATCATTCCAAATTTCTTTCCCCCTTTTTTCAAATTTTCATCATTGCTAATAAGATTTATTTTTCGATATTTGAAGCTGATTTAAAAATTCATAGCTTTATATGAAAAAGAATTGCTTTCTTAAAACATTAAAAAACTGGAAACCAACTGAAGATTGGAAAAAAATCATAACTATTGATGCACACACAGCCGGCGAACCGCTTAGGATTATTTCAGGCGCTTACCCTGAACCCGAAGGAAAAACAATGCTCGAAAAACGTAGGTTTGCAAAAGAAAACTTCGATAATCTGAGAAAACTTTTGATGTGGGAACCTCGCGGGCATGCCGATATGTATGGTGCAATTATAACGCCTCCGGTCAGCGAAAATGCCGATTTTGGAGTTTTGTTTATTCACAACGAAGGTTACAGCAGCATGTGCGGCCACGGAATAATTGCTTTAACAAAAGTTGCCCTTGAAACCGGAATGATTCGCATGAAAAGCCCAGAGACAACAATTAGAATTGATACACCTTCGGGTTTGGTTACTTCTTATGCTTGCATTGAAAATAATAAAGTTAAAAGCGTTTATTTTCACAATGTTCCTTCTTTTGTTTATACTATGAACGAGACTGTTGAGGTTAAGGGAATAGGAAAAGTAAAATATCATATTGCTTTTGGCGGGGCTTTTTATGCTTTTGTCGATGCCGATGAATTGGGAATTAGCATGGCTTTGGAAAATGTGAATCAACTCATCGACTATGGCATGAAAATTAAACGTGAAGTGATGAAAACCAAAGAAATCAATCACCCGATTGAAGATGATCTCGGTTTTCTTTACGGGACAATTTTTTATGGAAAAGCTCACGATAAGGTAAACGATAGCAGAAATGTTTGCATCTTTGCCGAGGGTGAAGTCGATCGTTGCCCGACCGGAACAGGTGTTAGTGCACGCATGGCTCTTCATTATAAACAAGGAATTATTGATATCAATCAACCCATGTTGATTGAAAGCATTATAGGAACGGTTTTTAGTGGAAAAGCACTTAAAACCCTGACTTTTGAAAACTATGATGCCGTAATTCCTGAAGTGGAAGGACAGGCTTTTATAACAGGGAAAAATGAATTTATTTTCGACCCTGACGATAATATTAAAGAAGGCTTTATTTTAAGA
This sequence comes from Bacteroidales bacterium, assembly GCA_016342645.1. Classification (GTDB taxonomy): domain Bacteria; phylum Bacteroidota; class Bacteroidia; order Bacteroidales; family JAEINX01; genus JAEINX01. The sequence continues at coordinate 32,465 of JAEINX010000009.1, forward strand.
TAAATAATTAATAGGGTCTAAGCCCCCGAAGTAAAATAAGATAGTAAACCATGAAATTTAACATACAAGGATTTTAAAAAATGGGAGCTTAGACCCTATCTCACAGATTAATAGGTAAAAATGAAACATTATACGATGAAACAATTAATTATTAGATTATCAAAAATACTATCTTTATGTGTTCTTGTGTTTTTAAATTTAACATCTTTTGCAAAAACAGAGAATAACAATGTTAAAGATCAGGAAATCTTTGCACCCGACACAATTTATTCTGAAATTGAGAACAAGCTTAATTCTCTAAAAGGAGTTGAAATTAAGGAAATGAAAAACCATCCTTTTTTTAATGATGCTTATGAATTATTAATAACTCAGCCTGTTGACCATAATAATCCTGATGGAGAAAAGTTTACGCAAAGAGTTTTTCTTTCTCATTTAGATTTTGAAAAGCCTATTGTGTTTGTAACCGAAGGCTATGCTGCTTATTATGCTCAAAACCCAAGATACATCAATGAGCTTTCACCGATTTTAAATTCTAATCAAATAATTGTTGAGCACAGATATTTCGGTAAATCTGTCCCCGATTCCATCGAATGGCAATATTTAACTGTTGAGCAATCTGCTAACGATCATCACAATGTGATTGAAACTTTAAAACAAATTTATTCCGGGAAATGGATAAGTACAGGAATTAGTAAAGGAGGACAAACATCAATGTATCACCGCTATTTTTTCCCTGACGATGTGGATGCAACTATTCCTTATGTCGGGCCTTTGAATTTTTCAATTGAGGATACGAGAGTTTATGATTTTTTCGAGCAGGTTGGAAGCGAAGAATGCCGTGAAAAATTATATAATTTTCAAATAGAATTATTGAAAAATAAAGATAAACTTATTCCCTGTTTTTCTGAACTTTCCGATGAATATGGCTATGAATACCCTTTTAGCGATGAAGCTGCATTTGAATACGTTGTTTTGGAATATCCCTTTGCTTACTGGCAATGGACTTCAACACCCGATTGTTCGATGATACCTGAGAATGCCGATTCGGCAAAAAAGATCATTTCATATTTAAATAAAATGTCTTCTTTTGACTACTTTTCAGTTTCGGGCATTAAAAAACTTCAGCCATTCTTCTATCAGGCTTTGACTGAAATCGGATATTATGGTTATGACACTACTTATTTCAATGGGCTAATCACTTCAATTCCCGATAATACTTTTTCGTTTTGTGCTCCCGAAAACACTAAAATCGAGTACAATCCGAAAATTATGAAGAAAGTTAATAAATGGATACGGAAAAAGGGTGATAACTTTATTTTCATTTATGGAGAAAATGATCCCTGGAGTGCAACTGCTGTCGATTTAAAAGGAAAAACAAATTCAATAAAAATTGTTAAAAAAGGTGGTTGCCATCGCACCAGAATAAAAAACCTACCGCCTGAACAACGAAAGTTAATTTCCTCTACTTTGAACGAATGGCTCGGCCTTAATATTAAAGAAAAATAAAAAATCAAAAAAAGAAACAGAATATGAAACAAAAATCAAACATTCTGATTGGAATATTCTTCCTATCATTTGTATTATTTTCAATTAATGCAATTTCCTGTACCGATATTATAGTTGGGAAAAAAGCCTCCAAAGACGGCTCGGTAATAACTTCTCATACAGGAGCTGCTCCTGAATGCCGTGTTCATGTTGTGCATGGCAAAACCTTTAAAAAAGGTGAAATGGCAGCGGTGTATTATGGTTTACAAGATGTTGAAAAACCACTATATGAGTATGGCGAAATTTTAGGATATATTCCTCAGGTTGAAAAAACCTACACATATTTTCATTCGGGTTATTCACACATGAACGAGTTTCAACTTGCAATTGGCGAAAGCACAATGAGCCAGAAAAAAGAATTGGAAGTAAGTCGTGAAAACGGAAAACAAATAATGACAATTGAGCAGGTTCAAGCCTTTGCTCTGCAAAGATGTAAAACTGCTCGTGAAGCGATAAATTTAATTGGGTATCTCGTTGATAAATATGGTTTTCTGCCTTCTTGTGGCCCAAATTCCGAAGCACTTTGCATTGCCGACCCAAACGAGGTCTGGGTTTTTGAAGTTTTTAGTGTAGGCCCCGACTGGGAACCTGAAAGCGGAAAACCCGGAGCAATCTGGGCAGCCCAAAGAGTGCCTGACGATCATATTGCAATTGTCCCAAATTGGAGTATAATTAAAGAAATTAATCCCAAAGACACAAATAATTTTTTTGTTTCAAAAAATTATTTGCAAGTAGCTATCGACCATGGCTGGTATGATCCTTCAGAAGGAAAACCGTTTATTTGGCAGGAGGCATATTCGCCGGTCGCTCGTGAATGGGCGATAAGCAGGTTCTGGTTGTTTTTCAGCACCTTTGCTCCTTCCTACAAAGACTGGCCCGACAAAAGTTGCAAAAACCCCTATTCTGGTAACCGACCTTACGTACAATATATTGAACCTTTATCTTATTTCCCGTTTTCGGTAAAACCCGATGAAAAACTTTCGGTTCAGGATGTGATTGCTTTTCAGCGATCAACTTTTGAGGGAACAATTTACGATATGACTTCGGGTAAAGAATGGTTGGTTCCGGGAAAGGATGGAAAATTTGAAAAAAGTCCTTTAACAACACCTTTTCCAACTAAGGCAATGCGTGAACTTCTTGATATAACCTACCGAAGAAATGTTTCAAGAGGTGGTTACGGAATGGTGGCACAACTCAGAAGTTGGCTGCCCGACCCGATAGGTGGAGTTTATTGGTTTTACGTAGATAATCAATACACCAGTACTTATGTTCCGATTTATGCAGGTGTTCAGAAAATTTCTGATTATTACAAAACTTACGACCCTAAACATTTCGACGAAAATTCTGCCCGATGGAATATTGATTTTGTGGATAATCTTTTGTATCTCTATTGGCAAGAAGCTGTCAAAGAATTATGGGCTGTTCGCGATCCGCTTGAAAAATCATTTTTTGAGCAACAAAAAGCTGTTGAAGAAGAAGCATTAATTTTGTACAAGAAAAAGCATGAAAAGGCCGACAAATATCTTACTGAATATTCAAAGAAATGTATGGAAGAAACCGTGAAAATGTATAAAGAACTTAGAAATAAATTAATAACAGATTATACGAATAATAAATTAGGCTTGTAAAAACAAGTGCCTTGAGATAAGAGTGCCTAAAGTACTTTAGGCACTCTAAATACTCCAGGCACTCGAAGTACTTAACAAAATGAAAACATTTAAAGTAGATAAAGATATTTTTTTGAAAGAAATTGCTTTGGATGATGCTGAAGAAATTTTTAAAACAATCGACAGCCAAAGAGAATATCTTGGCGAATGGCTTCCTTTTGTAGAAAAAACTAAGGGAATTAAAGATACTGAAGATTTTGTCAATTCCGTTATTAATGAGGAAGAAGAAAAAAGAGAACTGATTATAGTGATTTTTTATAAAGATAATTTTACCGGAATTATTGGTTTTAAAGATACTGACAAGGAGAACAAAAAAACCGAAATTGGTTATTGGTTATCTGAAAAGTATCAAAAATTGGGGATAATAAGCCGATCATTAAAAGTTCTTTTAAAACATTCCTTTGAAGAAAAAGGAATCAATCGTGTTCAAATAAAATGTGCAGTTAAAAACGAAAAAAGTATCAAAATCCCAAAACGATTGAACTTTAAGTTTGAAGGAATTGAAAGAGACGGAGAATTATTATCAAACAATAAATTTACTGATCTCGAAGTCTATAGCCTGTTAAAGTCCGAATGGAAAACTAATTAAAATAATTGTTTTATGATTGAGAATGAATTTAAATCATTACTTTCGGAAGTTGCAAAAAAAGTAAACAGCATCTCAAAAAATGCACCTTCTCAAAGAAAGCTTTTTAAGGAACGCTATTCGTTTTCAAATAAAAGCACCGACGAACAATTAAAAATTTGGAACTACATCTGGAATAGTTCATCCGATTTCTGGATTAAAATTCAGGCTTTTCTTTTTTGTGAATCTCAAATGAAAAATAAAGAATTCCTTATAAATTCATGGGATACTATAAAAAACTGGCAAACTCAAGTCGATAATTGGGGACATTGCGACGGATTATCGAAGATTTACACTAAAATTCTTGAATTGAGCCCCAGCAAGGTATTAAAGCAGTTGAAAGTTTGGAATAAATCAAACAATCAATGGGACAAAAGGCAATCGCTCGTTAGTCTTTTATATTTCAGCAGGACAAAAAAAACAATATTGGATTTTGAGATAATAATTCAATTTATCGATAATTTATTAATTGATAAAGAATATTATGTGCAAAAAGCTGTTGGCTGGTCCTTAAAAGAATTATATAATGTTTACCCTCAAGAAACATTGAATTATTTAGAAAAAAATATTAAAAACATTTCGTCCATAGCATTTTCTCCGGCAATGGAAAAGCTTCAAAAGCATGAAAAGGAGAAATTGAAAAAAATCAGACAGGATAGTAGAGTTTAAATTCCGTGAATTTGAAATATTTAAACAATCATTTTACTATAGCGATTATTGATGTTTGCACACAAACTATTTTACAATATTAGATATGAATTCAGTCTGTTTGAGTTACAATATGTACGGTTAAATACTCAAATTTTCATCAAAAGGGTTAGAAAGAATTTTTGCATTGCCCAACTCATTGCCTATTATGTCAAAAGATTGAGTGGGATAAGTAGATATTATACCTTGTAACTTATCTTGTTTTCCTTATGTTTTTCTAAAATACTATTTAATGCGAATCAAGGGCTGAAATTAAACAAAAAAATCAAAGTTATAAACAATTGAATGTTAATAAAATGTTTTAGATCACTATATTTCATAGCCAGATAACCAATATCTTAGATGTAATATTCACAAAACATTAAAGATATGATTCTCGAAGCTAAAGCGGTAAAATTAATAAAAATTTACTTTTATATCTGTAAAAGATTTGAAGATGATTTAGAATACCTATGTAAACGATATAGTAACAATGATAAGCAAGAACTAACAGATCAAGAGATAATGACAATATATTTATACATTATGCTTGAAGAACAGCGATTTAAAATAAAGCAAATTCATCGGTTTGCAAATGAATATTTAAGATCATGGTTTCCGAAACTTGGTTCTTATGCTGCTTTTAATAATAGGTTGAACCGGTTATCCGAAGTATTCAAACACCTTATAGTTTCATTATTTGACGAATTCCAACCAGAAGATTGCTATCTTGATCAAAGCCTTTTAGATTCAATGCCGATAATCACATGTTCAGGAAAACGGTCTCCAAAAGTAGCAACTGAACTTGTGGATAAAGGCGAATGCTCCAGTAAAGGGATGTACTATAATGGTTTAAAACTTCATGCTTTGGGATTTCGTCGTAAAGACAAACTTCCATTTCCTGAACAATTACTAATCACACCTGCGTCTATAAATGATTTATCAGTTTTCAAATATGCGTGGTCAAATATTACAAAAAGATGTTTTTGGGGAGACAAGATATATTATAACAAGGATTTCTTTGACCGAATTAAAACAGAAAAAAATTCAACAATGCTTACACCGGTAAAGGCTGTTAAAGGTCAAACTGTCTGGGATAAACAATTTAATAAAGCTGCTGCTGCTTTATTTTCTAAAGCAGTATCAAAGATACGTAAACCAATTGAAGCACTTTTTAATTGGTTAATTGAAAAAACAGATTTTCAAAGAGCCAGCAAGGTTAGATCAACTAAGGGACTACTTGTCCATGTTTTTGGGAAAATTGCTGCTGCTTTTATTAATTTAATATTTTAACCCTTGATTCGCATTATTAATAAATTAAAGAAAGGAATTTACTATGAAAAAAAAGATTACACGAACTATTCAGACTCTTGCTTTTGGGATTATAGCCCTTTGTCTGGCGATACCGGCAGCCAACGCACAATACCAGCAGTCCTGGGTTGCTACTTACAATGGCCAGGGCCCCATCCCTGGTTGGGAACCTTCGGATTTGGTAAATGATATGGCAGTGCGTGACGGTTACATTTATGTAACCGGATACGAAGCTGCGGCTACCGCTTACTCTGCCACTGTGAAATACGACTATTCCGGGCAGGAGATATGGGTCAGGAGATTAGTGGACGGTCAAACACAGAATGCCGAGGCTGTTGTAGTCGATGATATCGGCAACGTTTACGTTACAAACTGGCAAAAAGTATTTGGTGCCGGCATAGATGTAGTTACGCAAAAATACAACTCGGACGGAGATTCTCTGTGGTTGCAACGCTACAACAATCCATCCGGTAATCACGACACGCCGAATGATATGGCATTTGATGCATCAGGAAATATCTACATCGCCGGCGCTTCGTGGGTCACCGCACAAGAGGAATTTGACTTTCTCCTGCTCAAGTATGACCCCGAAGGCAATCTGCTGTGGGATCGCACGCTCGACAATGGGGACGAACAATGGGACTCCGGTCTCGCGTTGGCTATCGATCCGGACGGCAATGCAATTGTAGCAGGATTTACCGAACCCGAAGCCTATCTTGTGAAGTACAGCCCTACCGGCGATCTGCTCTGGGATGTGGAACACGTGAGCTACGCGCCCTGGGACCAATGGGCACGAGTCATAACTGACGCGACCGGCAACATCTACGTTCTTGGGGAAATATCTCTACCGGGGACGCCAAAGTACCTGTGGACAGCCAAGTATGATCCCGATGGCAATATTCTGTGGGAACAGCCCTACACCGGCACCGCGAATGAATCCTGTTATGATGGCAACCTGGCTCTTATGCCTGACGGCGGTGTAGTGGTCACCGGCCAGAGTTGGGAGGAGTCCGGCATTAGCATTGTCACTATACGTTATGCCTCGGATGGTACTGAGCTGTGGCAGCGGCTGGAGAATGCCGGTTATGCACACACCAGCGGCGACGATGTGGCCGTTGATGCCGACGGGCTCATTTACGTAACAGGCTATGGCTATAACTACAGCTACTGGGAGGACATGATTACTTTGGGCTACTCACCTGATGGCGAATTGCTATGGACACAGATATACGCCGGCCCGGAGCCCGACCAATCTGACTATCCGCAAGCGATAGCGGTGGATGAAAATGCAAATGTGTTCGTCACGGGCCACTCTTGGGACCCCTCAACCAGCAATAACTTCACTACAATCCGGTACTCAAAGGAGGCCACACAAACTATTCCGCTAAACACCGGCTATCAATTTGTTTCTTCGAGAATTAATGTTGAAAATCCTGATATGCTTATTGTTTTAGAAGATATTTTAAACGAAAATCTTGATTTTGTCCGAAACTCACAAGGCCAGACATTACGGAAAATCGGCCCGAACTGGGTTAACGGAATAGGCGATTGGATTGTTGACGAAGGTTACCTTGTTAAAATGTTTGCCGATGATTCATTTACAATCATGGGTACTCCGGTTAATCCTTCAACTCCGGTTCCTGTTGCATTTGGATTCCAGTTTGTAAGTTATTTCCCCGAAAATCCTATGAATGCTTTGGACGCTTTTGCAACAATAATTGGCGATGATCTTGATTTTATTAGAAACTCACAAGGCCAGACATTGCGAAAGATCGGCCCGAATTGGGTTAATGGAATTGTAGATTGTCAGCCCGGAGAAGGATATCTTGTTAAAATGTTTGCTGATGGTGAAATTATATATCCTGCTTCAGCAAAATCAAGCAATAAAACAACAATTCTTCCAACTAATTTTATTTTTAAAGGCGGAAACCCGGCCGAGGCAGTTTATTCAATTTATATAAAAGGCCTTGAAATTGGCGATGAAGTTGCTGCTTTTGATGGAGATAAAATAGTTGGCTCAATAAGAATTAATTCGGAAGATGTTTTTGAAAACGAATTAGCGGTTTTTAGCTCTTTAACTAACGGACAAGGCTACAAAGAAGGTAATCAAATTACTTTAAAAGTCTGGTCCGGAAATAATATTGTTTCTGCTGATTTTACTATGGAAACAATTTACGATTCTTATGTGTCTGATGTTTATCCCGAACGAGATGGGAAATATAGTATCGTAAATATTACAAAAGGAAGACTATCCGAAGCAGAGGAAATTATTAAAGTTTATCCTAATCCCGCCACAAATAAAATCACTATTCAGTCCACAAATGAAATAATCGGTGTTGTGATAACAAATTGTGTTGGACAAGTAATGTATAATATGCCACATAAAAATTCATTAATTAACATTAATATCGAAAGTTTTGAGAGCGGAATTTATTTTATTAGAATTAAGAGTGAAAACACAATTTCCAACAAAAAGATAATTATTGAATCATAAGATTACGAAAGTTTTAATAAGAACCATGATCTGTTAAGATTTATTTGAATTTTCTATTGTTAAAAAGAAATTCTTATCTTTAGATTTTGTTTAATATATACAGAATATCGAAGCCTTCATTATTCGATGTTCCTTGTTCGGTGTTCATTATTTAAGTGTGTGTTAAAATGATAATATCCATAAAAACACAGGATACAATCGTGAGGTAGCGGGTTATATCGTTTATATAATTTACTTAATTTCAATACTTGCAGCCAGTTAACATCATGGCTTTTACTATGCTACATTCTGCGTTTTCTTTTTTTCTTCTTCTTTTCTTCTTCATACTTAAAATTTAACGGCATAAAATATTCACTAGGTAAATATTTCCCATTTTTAAAAGCAGGTGAGAATTTAATTCTATTAATGTTTGTTTCCATTGACTTATTAATACTTTCAGAAAAACACGAATTTATACGATAGCACCTAATATTTCCCTGCTTATCAATAAGAAATTCCAAAAAGATTCTTCCAGAAATTTTATATTTTTTTAATATTTCAGGGTAAGAGATTAACATTCCAAGAGTATCACGACCTCCAATAATCTCTGGCCATTTGTCATAATAAGGATCATCGAAATTAACCGGTAAACTATCTTTTAATTGAAAGTATGTTTCACATTCTACTATTATATCATCAGGATCAACTTTCCCTTTTAGATAATCAGCGGAAAAAATTTCTCCATACCTTATATTCTGGGCATTACAAAATAACGAGAATGCAATTATTAAAAATAATAAGATGTATAATTTTTTCATATTCTTAATTTAAGTGGTCTAACTACAAAATAATCACATACCTAACGCTTATATCATACCATTAGTCAATAGCGCATTAATAGTGTATATTACATCATTATTCCCCACAAATATAAAAATTATTTTTAAATATCTAATTACCTTCTATTCCCTCGTTAGGCATATTCAATGCTAATAAATTTTGTTTATTTCTCAAACCTTTTCTCTGTGTAGCTTTGTTTTACTCCGTGTAACTCTGTGGTATAGCTATTTCACTATTTACTCAAAGAATCCTCAAAAGATATCAAAGAAAAACCATTCTATCACATGATTTAAAGAAGAATATCGAATATCTAACAAAGAATGCTGAATGCTGAAAACTTCATTATTCTATGTTCCTTGTTCGAGGTTCATTATTAAAAACCAAATTTAAAACTAAAGATTATTTGAGAAGGGCAAAGAAAATAATTGGATTCCCAAACAGTGAAAGCACTTGCCTGATATATTGTATAGGTTTTGGTGTTGAAGATGTTGTTCCACTGGAGTTCGAAGTCGATATTTCGCTTTTTCATAGTACACTGATTTGGCTGATCGGACTGATTAAATATGATAAATCAAAATCTTAATAAATCAGTTTAATCATAATAATCAGTGTACTATTGTTTAATTTTTTATCCATTTTCCGGTTTTAATAATTTTATTGTTTTCATTAATAAATCTATAAAAATAAATTCCTGGATTCAACATACTTGTATTTATTGTTGTATTTTGATTAGTTATTTTTTGCCTGATTTTTTGCCGTCCATAACTATCAAATAATTCAAATGTCAGGTTTACTTTCAAAGTTTTTATAAAAAACCTATCAATACCCGGATTGGGATAAATTAATATCTCTTCTGTAACTTTAGGAATATCATGCACCCATGCTATCAATCCGTCTTCATTCACCTTTAAAATATAAACATCCCTCTCCTCGTTTTGAGTTTGGTGGTCATATTTGGTTCCGGCCATCACACATCCTCCATCTTGTGTAGCCAGTAATGACCAAAGGTTATAATAGGCATCTCCTCCGTAATATTTTTGCCAGACAATGTTTAGATTGGTATCTAATTTATTAAGCATTATCCAAGAAGGAATTGAAGAATAAAAGGGATTTCCCATGTTAAGATTTGATAATCCACCGTAATAAATCAAATTGTCTGTTGTAAAATCCAGATTATTGTGAAGGCCTGGAAAATCAACAGTATCTGTTCTACCGAAATGGGCTGAATCAATTAGAATATTATTATAATCAGTGCTAATTAATGCCAGGTCCCAATCAGTAGTAACCGTGCTGGGAAAGTCTTTTTTACCGGAGTAAAAAATCTTTGATTCTGTAAACTTAATTGAACCATAACTTAATGAAGCCATATTATATGGAAGCTGATTCTCAGATATTATATTGAAATTTGTATCAAGGTCAATATAGCCGCCAGATCCTTTTTCAATATTGCCAAGTTTAATTATCCTGTATTCTAAGGGATTTAACTGAACTAATTCAAAAACAAGTTCTAATCCGCTACCAGAAGGGCCAAAAAACTTCTCCCTGATAATTTCGCCTTCTCTTGTTATTTCAATTACAAATATTTCAGTATCAAGAGGACCTGTATCAGTACAATAACTTGCTAATACAATATTTTCACTATTGTTTACGATAGCATATATGTATGGCATATGAATATCTCCATCAATTGGCATTTTAAAATCAAATATCTTATTCAGGTTGAGATCAAAAGAGGCAATCCAAAGGTTGTAAGCAAATTCCCTATTATACTTTCCAAAAGCCAAAAATGTAGAATCGCTTATTTTTAATAGGGTGGAAAACTCGCATTTACCATTGTTAGGATTGAAAATTTTTATTGAATCAATAAAACATCCTTCATAATCAATTTTATAAATCTCAGCATATTGATTATTCATTACCGGAAAATAAACATTGCCGGAATTATCCTCTAATAGAGAACCTGGTAATTGATCCTGAATACCTTCGATAATGAATTCATAAGAAGATTGAGAGTAAGATACACCTACAAGTATAAATATTAATAATATTGAAATTGAAATTTTTTTCATAATAAAGTGAATTAAAATTATGTAAAAACAAAGATAGGAAGTTAATTCCTATCTTTGTTTAAAACTACTCTATAAATCATGTGGAGATGGATTTCCAGAACCGACACTAACTCTATAATGAATAGATCCTTCATGTACCGCTAAAGATGTGTAACTAGCCATCCACAAGAAAACAGGATATTAGTATTATTAAAAAGATGTTTCGTATGATTGAATTTTTAATTTGATTGTAAAGTTACATTTTTTTATAGTACACTGATTTAACTGATTAAACTGATTTTTTATGATAAAACATAATCTTAACAATCAGTGTACTATTCCCTCAATCTGTGTCAGCACCAAACTTCAAAACAAAAGTCGTTCCTTCTCCAACTTTTGAAACCACTGAAATACTACCATTATGAAGTCTCATAATTTGTCGCGAAAGGCTTAAGCCTATTCCCGAGCCGCTTTTCTTTGTTGTAAAAAACGGAACAAAAATATTCTCCAAAACATCCTTTTCAATTCCTTTTCCGTTATCAGAAACTTCAATTGTTGTGGATTTGTTTTCGGTAAATAGTTCGATATTAATGATTTTTGAAGTAGCGTTTTTTAAAGCATCAATAGAGTTCAGTAACAAATTAATCAGTACCTGCTCTATCATTTCATGGTCGATATTTATTGTTAATGAATCGTTTATGTTGCCAATATTTAAAGTAATGCTTTGTTTTTCAAGCTCAGGTTTCATTAAAGTTGAAACATGTTTAAGAAGTCCCTTAATTTTAACTTTTGTGAATTTAGGATTAGGTAATCGGGTGAGTTGTTTATAGGTTGTTACAAATTTTAATAAACCTTTGCTCCTGTTTTCAATTGTTTTCAGGCTTTCAAAAATGTCGCTTTCATCGTCGGGGTTTAATTCACAAAAATCAATTTTTTCACCTTCTTTGTTTATTAACATTTTATTCAAAGCAGTGCTTAAAGAAGAAATCGGAGTAACCGAGTTCATAATTTCATGGTTCAAAACCCTTATAAGTTTTTTCCAAGAATCTAATTCCTGCTCATCAAGTGCATTTTTAATATCGTGGAGCGAAACCATTTTATAAATTTTTCCCTGAAGTTTAAATACCGAACATTGCAAGCTTAATTGAAGCAGATTTTTATTAATCCTTATCTTTATCAATTCCTCCGAGTTGGGTTTTATTGTGAGAATAGAATTATAAAGACCACTATCAATAGATTCTAAATCAGAAAGATTTTTTGTTTTTTTAAGTTCGAGCAATTGTTTGGCAGCAGTATTTATCAATTGTATTTTCCCTTCAGGTTCATAGCATAATATCGCAGTTCCGGTGTGCTCAAAAACCATTTGCAAATATTGGTATTGCAACTCTTTTTCTATTCTTACATTTTGAAATTCTGTTATAATTTCATTAAATGCTTGCCTTAGTTCGTAAAAAGAAGCTTTTGTGTTTTTTGGATTTGACCATCTATTAGTAAAATCCTTATATTTTATTGAAAGTAAAAATTTTCCGAGTTCTCTGCTTGTAGTTTCGACAAAATATAATAATTCGATAAGAAAAACAATTACTAAAATTATTAAAACACTACTCGTTACATACCATTTATCCTGACGAATTGCAAAAAGAAAGGCAAACATTAGAAATGCCAATAAAAATATTCGCAGAATTACCCTTATTCTGAAGTTTTTAAAGATCATATTTGTTCATTTTACGATAAAGTGTAGTCCTTCCCAAACCAAGTTCTTTTGCAGCTTTACTCAAATTCCCGTTATGTTTTTTTAAAGCGGTTTTTACGGCATTTTTTTCAAGTTCCTCAATATTCAAATTTGATTTAATTAAGTTTTCGTTTTCCTCGCTATTAATTAGAAAATCATTGCTTGAAATTTTATTTCCTTCACACATAATAATTGCACGCTCTATCAAATGTTTAAGTTCTCTGATATTTCCCGGCCATTGATACCTGCTTAATTTCCTGATTGCATCTTTTGATATTCTAATTCCCTTTTTTTGATATTTTTCAGAATATTTTTTTGCAAAAAAATCAACTAAAAGCGGAATATCTTCCTTTCTTTCACGCAGAGGCGGCAAGGTTATCTCAACTGTATTAATTCGGTAGAGCAAATCCTGTCGGAAAGAATTTTCTTCAATCATTTTATGTAGAGGCATATTTGTTGCCGAAATTAATCTAATGTCAATCGGAATTTCCTCATTATCGCCCAATCTGATAATTTTTCGGTTTTCGAGAACCGAAAGCAATTTTGCCTGTAAAGGAAAACTTAGGTTTCCGATTTCATCTAAAAAAATGGTGCCTCCCGAGGCTATTTCAAATCTTCCGGCTCTATCATTGGAAGCATCCGTAAACGATCCTTTTTTATGCCCGAAAAGCTCCGACTCAAAAAGTGTTTCGGAAATTGCACCGAGATCAACATTAACAAAAATCTGATCCGAACGTAATGAGTTTTTATGAATTGCCCTTGCAATTAATTCTTTACCAGTTCCGTTTTCACCAAGAATCAAGACATTGGCATTTGTTTTCGAGATTTTTTTTATCGACTCAAAAACCGATTTGATTGCCCCCGATTCGCCAATCATTTCCGAATATGATTTGTTAATTTCCTCCTTCAGGGTTTTTTGTTTCGATTTTAATTCCCTTATTTCTTTTTTCGATTTGCTCAGCCTTAATGCTGCATTGAGAGTAGCAATTAATTTTTCGTTATCCCAGGGTTTTATAACAAAATCTATCGCCCCGATTTTCATGGCTTCAACAGCAAGATTTAACTCGGCATAGGCAGTTATCATAATAACATTGCCGTGAGGATTGATTTTTAAAATTTCTTTCAGCCAGTAAATTCCTTCTTTTCCGCTTGTTGCGCCCGTCGAAAAATTCATATCCAAAAGAATCACATCGTAATCATCTTCTCGCAAAATTTGCTGGAGTTTAAAAGGATCGCTTTCGGTTCTGATAAAATCAAATAAATGTTTGAGAACTACTTTTGATGTTAACAGTATGTCTTTGTCATCATCAATTATTAAAATTTTATCTTTTCGTTTTTGATTCATATCAGTTTACAAATATAAAAAAATGTTTCGTTATGGAACAATAATTTTGTTCCGATGTGAAACACTATTTACTTTCTTCTTATCATAATCGTTAACTTATAATGCCTATTAACAAAGGTTTAAAAAACATGGTACATTTTTTGAAAATTTATGAAAACAAAATGAATAATTATGTTTAAAAATCTATTAATTTCTTCTTACAGATTCTTCATAAAAAACAAAATTTCTTCGCTGATAAACATTTTTGGATTATCGGTTGGCTTGGCTTCTTGTATTTTAATTTTTGTATATATTTCGTATGAATTAAGTTTCGACAAATATCATTCAAATAAAAACAATGTTTACAGGCTTGTAAAACATACACTTGCAAATGACGGAATAGAATTTAATGGTGAAACTGAGTATCCTCTTGGAGAGTTTATCAGATTATCGTTTCCTGAAATAGAAACTGTTGTAAGAACATATGATGCTGAAAAAAGTATAATAAAAGTTGATAATGAATTATATCAAGAGAACGATTTGTTGTTTGCCGAACCTGATATTTTTAAAGTATTTGATTTTGATTGGATAGAAGGAAACAAAGAAATTGCATTAAATGATAAGCATTTGGTGGTTTTAACAAAAAGGCTTGCCGACAAATATTTTAATGATGCTTCACCAATTGGGAAAATAATTACTCTTGAAAACGGAGTGGATTTAAAGATTAGCGGAATTGTCGAGGATGCTGCACCAAATACTCATTTGCCCTATTCAATGATTATTAATATTGAGGCTCTAAACGAAGAATTTCTTGGTGTGAATTATGACAGGTGGTCAATTATTTTATCCGATTTTTGTGTTTATTTACTCTTGAACGATTCTTATGATATTTCCAATCTTGAAAATCAAATAACCGAAAAAATCAGAAACCATTTAGAACCTAATGAAAATGATGTTTATTCATATCATTTGCAATCATTGTCTGATATTCATTACGATACTCAATATTATGGCCGTGTTTATACAAGCAGTAAAAAAATAATTTGGGTTTTCGTCCTGGTTGGTATTTTCATTTTAATAATTGCAAACATAAATTTTATTAACCTTTCGATTGCCCAATCAATAAAAAAGTCAAAAGAGGTTGGAATAAGAAAAATAATTGGAGCACAACGCTCACTTCTTATCAGAAGGTTTTTAATAGAAGCTTATTTAATCACCTTTATCGCTGTTATTATTGCGATCGTTCTTGCTGAAATAAGTACGCCGTTTTTAAACCGCTATCTTGAAAATAATGCTCAATTCACACTATATTCAAACTTCAATAATATTTTGTTTGTTTTAATTTTGATGTTTATAACAGGTTTATCAACAGGTTTGTACCCGGCATTTGTTTTATCTTCCTATAAACCTTTGGAAGCTATTAAAAATAAAATAAGTTCACATAAAAAATCTATAAAATATTTGCGAAACTCCTTAATTGTTGTCCAATTTATTGTTAGTCAGGTATTAATAATCGAAACAATAATAATCAGCCTTCAAATGAATTTTATTCAGAACAAAGACCTTGGTTTTGAAAGCGATTCAATAATAAAATTTACTGTTCCCGATCAGGAGAAAGCAGATGTGTTAAAAAGTAAATTGCTTGAAAATCCGGGTATTATAAGTTTTACTCAGGGTATGTCAAGCCCAATGGCAGGTTATGACGAAAGATTTACTTCGGGGCTTTATACAAGAGAAATGGGTAGAGAAAACTCAATTGATTGTGATCTGAAAATTTGTGATGAAGATTATTTAAAAACTTTTAAAATGAGAATGGTAGCGGGCGAATGGGATATTTTAGACAGGACTGCCGATTCGCTTAGAAAAATTGTTGTAAACGAAACTCTTTGCAAAAAGCTTGGTTTTGAAACAAATTTAGATGCCGTTGGAGTTAGAATAAATTATGGAAGAATTGTTGGTGTAGTCGAAGATTTTCATACTGAGTCGTTTCACGAAACTATGGAGCCGGTAGTTTTCTTTTATTATCCGAGGTTTTTTGGCATGGCTTATGCAAAAGTAAATCCACAAAATATGCAGCAATCAATTCAACACATCGAAAGCGTTTGGAATGAATTATTTCCCGAGCAGTTTTTTAATTATGAAATTTTAGATAATTATTTTCAAGGTTTATATAATAAAGATAAACAATTGTCGCAAATAATCAGGTTTTTCTCAATTATTGCAATTATTCTTGCTTGCCTTGGATTGTTTGGCCTAATTTCTTATGTTGTAGTTCAAAAGACCCCCGAAATTGGAATCAGAAAAGTATTGGGCGCAAATTATAATAATCTGTTTTCTCAAATATCATATGAGTACATTAAATTAATAATAATTTCAAATATAATAGCTTGGCCGATTTCCTGGTATTTTATTGAGAATTGGTTAACTCAATTTGCATTTAGAATAAATTTTCCATGGTACGTATTAGCAATTGCATTTTTAATTTCTTTGGTACTTGTTATGTTTACAATAAGTTTTCAAACTATAAAAGCAATAAGAATCAATCCGGTTGAATCATTAAAATACGAATAACATGATTAGAAACTATATTAAAATTGCCTTTAGAAATTTATGGCGAAATAAGTTTTTTTCATTAATAAATATTTTTGGTTTAACAATTGGAATGGCAACGTGCATTATAATCTATTTATTTGTCAATGATGAACTACAATTTGGAGAAAAACATAAAAATAAAGATAGAATATTTAGAATTCTAAGAGGGAAGGAGGGTGATTTTTCGGCAATTACAACAGCCCGATTAATGCCTCTTTTACAAACGAAAGTTCCCGGAATTAAGGATGCTTTACGCATAAAAAAAGGCTTCACAACTATTAGTTACGAAAAAAAATCTTTTAATGAAAATGAGGTTATTTATGTGGATAGTAATTTTTTAAAGTTTTTCGATTGGGAGTTGACGGTAGGGAATCCAACAACTGTTTTGAATGAAGCAAATTCTGTAATTATTTCACAACAAATTGCTGAAAAATATTTTGGTAATGAATACCCCATTGGAAAAGTGTTAAGAGTTTCAAACGAAGTAAATACAATTATTACCGGAGTTTTTAAAAAAGCACCAAAACACTCTGTAATTCAGGCTCAAATAATCATAAACAATGAAGTGTTAAAAGTTACAAATCCGAGCTCTTTGGAAAGCTGGGATAATAATTCGCAACACACATATTTACTGTTGTTTCCGAATATAGATGCAGATTCATTAGCAGAAAAAATACCACATTTTGTGAAAGATGAAAGAGGCTGGGAAAAACTCGGAAGGGCAAGATATAAATTACAAGCACTTCCGAAAATCCATTTACATTCAAGCGAAGTAGGTTTTGATCATTCGAGACGAGGTAATATTTCCATTGTTTGGGGGTTTTCGGCAATTGCAATATTGGTTTTACTTTTGGCATGTTTTAATTATATGAATCTTTCAATTGCAAGGTCAACAAAACGTGCTAAAGAAATAGGAATGAGAAAAACCCTTGGTGCTTTTAGAGGCCAAATAATTTTACAATTTCTGGTGGAAGCTATAATTCTTACAACATTGGCCGTAATTTTTGCCCTAATTATTGTTGAAATAACTTTGCCGTGGTTTAATGTTTTCACTAATAATACACTTTCGGTTTATAATTTACCGAAAATGAAAATGATTTCTGGTGTTTTAATTTTAATAATATCTATATCTTTAATTTCAGGATTTTATCCTTCATTTGTTTTATCAAAATTCTCACCTATTAAAGTTTTAAAAGGAAATGTTTTATCATCATTCGACTTTTTTAATAAAAGAGGCCTTCAGTTTCGCTTCAGGCAATTGATGCTTATTGTTCAACTTGCAAGCACAATTGGTTTAATGATAGGTGCAATTGTTATTAACAGACAATTACATTTTATTAAAAATAAAGACCTTGGTTTTGAACCCAATAATTTTTTGGTAATAGAAAACACCTGGGATTCGATTATGCTTCAAAGATTTAATATTGTTAAAAATGACTTACTGATGTCACCAAATATTATCGATGTTGCCGGCGGATATAATGTTCCCGGAGAAGATATTAATAACTGGGCCGGATATAAAATACCAAATAATGACAAAGAACTTACATTAAATGGTGCTTTAATAGGAGTTGATTTAGGGTATTTTGATATTCTCAAGAGCAAAATTCTCAAGGGAAGAAATTTTATAGATTTGGGCATTTCAGAACAGGATAATTCATGTATAATTAATGAAAAAGCTGCAAAACTTTTGGAGATACAAGATAATCCGCTTGGCAAAACAGTTTCAGGATTTTATGATGGCAAAAGCCGAAAAGTAGTGGGTGTGGTTGAAAATATTCATCATAAGTCGCTCCACGAAAATGTATCACCAATTGTTTATCAATTGGGAGAAGAAAAATATCCCTATTATTTTTATAAAATTTTGATTAGAATAAATCCTGAAAAAACTGAAGAAACTGTTAATTTAATAAATAAAGTTTGGAATGAGCATGCTCCCCAATGGCCGATAAGATTACATTTTGTTGAAAAGCAATTTGATAACATGTATGCTTCTGATAAAAAAGTATCTCTTTTGATTAATCTTTTTACAATTTTGGCATTAATTATTTCATTTAGCGGATTATATGGATTGGTTGCTTATGTTGTAAATTCCCGAACCAAGGAAATAGGAATCCGCAGAACATTGGGGGCAGGCATAAAACAAATTATTAGCACTATTGGAAAAGAGTTTCTAATAATATCAATAATTGCGAATATATTTATTTGGCCGGTAACTTATATTATTATTGGCAGGTGGCTCGAAAACTTTTCAGATTGTGTGACATTAACATTTTGGATATATCCTTTAACAGGCCTGATTGTTACAATAATTGTTATGATTATTGTTAGCATTAACACTCTTAAATCAGTCAGGGCCAATCTTGTTAATTCATTAAAATATGAATAGAATTAATAAATATAACGGTTAGAATGGATTACATTGTAAATAACAACTTTGTTTCTATGCAATTTATAAATAAAAATGTATTTTTTTTTAAACACTGCACACCTAAATTCTTTCCTAAAAAGTATAGGTTTTCTGCAGAGTGGATATTTTTTCGGAAAGTTTTTCAGAGCAAAGCCAAAATTAAAAAGTTCAATCATGAATTGATTAGCGAAATCAGGAAAGCCTTGTTCGGAAATATAAATTCTAATTTCCGTTATACTTCTGGAAGCTTGATCCTTAAATATTATTTCGGTTTTTTTTCCAACCATTCTTCATATCCTTTTTCAGACAAAGATATTGCTTCTTCAAAATTTAAATCTTTACTTTCTTCGGCACTGTTAATCATTTGTTCAAACTCCTCATCTGTTGCAGGCCTGCCTGGTTTTATCCAATCTTCATTACTCAAAGGCTTGAAATCTTCATCAACCTGCTCAACGTTTTCCACAAAATCAAGATTTTTAATAAAATCTAAAAGTGATAAAGCTGCTTTGTTTTCCGAAATTGTTAGTAAATATTGGCTCATTTTAAATTTCTTTTTAACAAAATTAGTAATTTTCCAAATACAAAATTAACAAAATGATTGAAAACTATTTCAAAATTGCAATTAGAAACATTCTGAGAAACAAAATATTTTCGGCAATTAATGTATTTGGACTCTCAATTGGTTTGTGTTGTTGTTTGATGCTTTTTTTATATGTAAAGCATGAACTAAGTTACGATAATTTTATTGAAAATTCCGATTCTATTTATCAACTTTGGTTGCATAATGAAATAAACGGAAATGTTATGGATTTCCCGATTACAAGCTTACCTTATGGGCCAACACTGGTAAAAGATTTTCCTGAGGTAATTAACATGGCAAGAATCAGCACCATGCAGGGAGGAACATTCTCAAATAATAATAAAGAAATTCAAAGAGTAGATTTTCTTTATGCCGACACATCATTTATGAAAATATTTTCACTGAAACCGATTTCGGGAAATATTGAAACTGCTCTGAAAGCGAGCAATTCTCTGATACTTACTAACACTCTA
Source organism: Bacteroidales bacterium (assembly GCA_016342645.1). GTDB lineage: Bacteria > Bacteroidota > Bacteroidia > Bacteroidales > JAEINX01 > JAEINX01. Next base: position 52,772 of record JAEINX010000009.1, read on the forward strand.
TCGGAAAAATTATTTGAGAAAGAAAATCCAATCGGGAAAACAATTCGATTAAACAATTATCAAAATTTAATGGTTACAGCCGTAGTTGAAGACTTTCCAGATAATTCGCATATGAAATTTGAAGCTCTTTTACCAATGGAAAATATTCTTTCCGATCCAAATTCATTTAAAGGCTGGGATGGGAATTTTAGTTTCTATACATATATTTTATTAAATAAGTCCGCTGATCCTGTCTCTTTGGAGGCAAAGTTTCCTGAACTGATGGAGGAACACGTAAACAAAAAAGGAAGACAATTCGGCTCAATCACCGATCTGCATATTAGAAACATAAAAGATATTCACTTAAATTCAAATACGTCTTATGAACTCAGGGCGGGCGGCAATCTTTCAAATATTTATATTTTTTCGGCCGTGGCATTTTTTATTTTGATAATTGCCTGCATAAATTTCATGAATCTTTCAACAGCAAGGTCGGTAAAACGCGCTCGAGAAATAGGGATAAGAAAAGTGCTTGGTTCGTATCGTTCAAAAATCATAGTGCAGTTTCTTGGTGAATCGATTTTACTTTGTTTTATTGCAATGATTTTTACACTGATTTTAATTGAAGTATTTCAACCATATTTTAATCATTTCACAGCATTGAATTTGAGTCTTTATAATAGTTCAAACAGACTAATGTTAGTTTCTTTGCCGATTGCAGTTATTTTGGTCGGAATAATAGCAGGCAGTTATCCTGCATTCTTTATGTCTGCTTTTAAACCCGTAAAAGTTTTGAAAGGAAATATTGAGAAAAGTAATAGAAAAGTAAATTTAAGAAATGCACTTGTTGTTTTACAATTTATAATTTCGGCAGCACTAATTATTAGTACCATAATCATTTATCAACAAATTATTTTTCTTAATAAAAAAAATGTCGGATATAAAAAAGACGGCCTTGTTTATTTATATTTAAATAATAAAACCCAACAAAGTGCATTCTCGATGCTAAAAAACGAGTTTATGAATTTAAACGGGGTGGAAAAAATTAGCGGTTCATCGGCTTTGCCTGTTGGAGGTTTAACCCAAAACGGATACTTGCCCGAAGGCATGGAAAAACCGATGATGCTTCATTTGTTAGAAGTGGATAAGGATTTTCTTGATACCTATAGAATGGAAGTTGTTGATGGCCGAAATTTTTCGGGTGAATTTAAATCCGACAAGAACGCATTTTTGATAAATGAAACCGCTGCAAAAAAAATCGGATGGAAATTATCTGTGGGAAAGACTATAAGAAGAGACACAATACACAAGGTTATAGGAGTTGTAAAAGACTTTCATTTTGCACCCTTGCATACAGAAATTGCTCCTTTGATTATTTCACTGATTCCGAAAGATGAAATTAATGTTATGACTCTGAGAGTTAATTCGAAAAATGCCTTACAAACTCTCGAAGAAATACAGAAAATATGGGATACGGTTTTACCCGATGAAACTTTTTCCTATTTCTTTTTAGATAAAAAATTTAAGAATATTTATGCTTCCGAAGCTCGTTTTGGAACTATTTTTCTGAGCTTTACGTTTCTGGCAATATTTATTGCTTGCCTCGGATTATTGGGTTTATCAGCCTACATGGCTGAACAAAGAATTAAAGAAATTGGTATCAGAAAAGTGCTTGGGGCCTCAGAAGGATTAATATTTAAGTTATTATCAAAAAATTATATTCTCCTTATTCTAATCGCAAATTTAATCGCCTGGCCTATTGCATGGTTTGGAATGACACGTTGGTTAGAAAATTTCGCATACTCAATTAATATTTCTTTGTGGCCCTTTATTTGGGCGCTGATAATTTCAATACTTATTTCAATAATAATAATTTATATACAAACTTCAAAAGTTGCCAATTCAAATCTGGTTGATGCTTTGAAGTATGAATAAATAGAAATTATTTATTCCAAGCTTTTATTAATATCAAATAATTGAATACTAATCTTTAAGGCAACGAACACTAAAACCGTAGAGCATATTGTAAGTTATAGGGTCAACAGAAACGTAGAAATAACTGAGGTACAGGCTCCATGCAAAATCACCATAATCTTCGCTTGATGACCAAAACATTCCGTTGTATGTGATATTGTTGTAATGATTCCATGAGTAACGGTAACCACCGGGAAGGGCTGTAAAACCGCTTTCATTAGTAGCACCCAAATTAGGTGAACTCCAATGTGTTGTGCCGGTTTCTTTCATTTTCCCACCTGCAATACTTTCTCCTCCAAGAAAATCAGATAAAATAGCCCATTCTCCATCAGTGGGTAAATGCCAACCGGCTGTGCAAATACCTTGCACGCCAGGTGTTGTAGCATATTCCATTATTTCGTTCCATTGGTATAGTCCACCATAAGTATCGCAGTTGGCCGGATCATCATCATAGCAATATTTTTCAATAATACCATTATCGCTCATATTATTATCGCCATTTATCATCGTTCCAACATTAAGATTTTCAGACATCCAGCATTGGTCGCCAATTTGCACGGTGGCATAAATTTTTTCATCACGAGGGTCTGTGAATGGATTACCACAAGTAAATGATGAGTAACCCGGATAAACTAAAATATCATCGGCAAGCATTTTAACAAGATAACCTTCACCAGGCTGCATAAGGCCAATATTATTTACCCATAAAGGGCCAATTTTTCTTAACATAAGCCCAGCAGAATTTCGTACAAATTCAAGATTTTCTAAAACATTCTGAAAAACTTCTTCGGTATTTAAAGCCTGATCGGGCAAGTATCCAATTATCTGATAACCTGTTGAAAGCTCAATTGGTGTTTGTGGATCAATTACATCTCCCGTAATTATTAAATCATCTCCCAAACTCATTTTAAATAAAAAGCCTTCAGTATTCACCCAATTGCCAATATTATTAACCCAAACGGGACCAATTTTTTGAAGCATAAATCCTTGTGAGTTTCTAACAAATTCAATATTAGCAAGGTTATTTTGTAAAATGTCTTGCATATCGGGGTTTTCAGCCACGATTCGGGAGGAAATAAAACTATAACCTATCGTAAGTTCGATTTGCTGTTCGCCTGTTCTACTGCCCTTTGAGTTTTCTTTTTGTGGAAAAGCCTGTTGTGAAATGATCAGGGATAGAATTATTAACCCGATTGTGTAAAAGTTTTTCATTTTATTTTTTTTTAAAAACATTATTAATTTTATTCAAAAATACGACCGTAGTGATCCTAAATCAAGTGTGCCTGAATAAGTGGCAGGGAATTTCAGATAAGTGGCAGGGATGGTAAATCAGGCGGTAAAAGAATTTAATTTAATGGTACACTGATTGGACTGATTTAACTGATCAGACTGATTTGGAATTAAAACCAATAAAATCTTATCAAATCATAAAGATTATAATAATTAGTGTACTATCTTGTTTTTATATTCTTTGGATAATACCCGTCTTATATGTTGAGGAGTTTTACCTTTCTTCCCCTAATTTTTTTATTGAGTTCAATTAATGTATGAAATTGGCTGTCAGTAGTCACAAAAAAAGGGAGACCCCTGTTTTGTGCAATGCAGCACCCACTTTTCAAAATTAATATTTTCTTGAAAAATCAACTGATCCATTGAAATGCTA
>JAEINX010000182.1 GCA_016342645.1 Bacteroidales bacterium
TCTAATCTTATTTTCAATTCTTGTTGTCGAAATATCCGGCACGAGATCAATTGTTTTCACTTCTCCACCCTTTGCTTTAACAATATCATAACCAACAATATTCTCTTCCAAATAATCGCTACCCTTTACTAAAATATCAGGTTGAACAAATTTAATTAAATCGTAAGGAGTATCTTCATCAAACAAAACCACGTTATTTACAAATTGCAATGAAGCCAGTATCATTGCCCTTGATTTCTCATCATTTATCGGTCGATTATTTCCTTTCAATTTCCGAACAGAATTATCGGTATTTAAACCAATGATTAAAATATCACCAAAATCGGAAGCTTTTGACAGATAATCAATATGGCCGAGATGTAAAATATCGAAGCAACCATTTGAAAAGACTATTTTTTTATCTAAAAATCTCCAAATTGCAAGTTGATTTTTTAATGATTGCGTATTAAGAATTTTTGATTTAATAATATCAAGTTGTGGCATTTTTAGATTTTTTTGATATTGTGAACAAAATAAAATACGAAATCGCCCCTACAAAAATAACGAATATAGTTTGAGAAGAATGCATAATTGTTGCATAAGATGCAGCAGCAGCGGAGCTTATTCCATACAGTTCGAAAAGAATAGCTTTAACTATGAAATGGTATGAACCAATACCACCAGGTACAGGAGCAACCATTCCAAGGCTCCCAAGAGCCAGAACCGTTATTCCATCAATAACCGTAAGGCCTGATGTTGCTTCCATGGAGAAAAACACAACGTAGGTCATAAGAAAATACATCAACCAAAGAACAAAGGTCCAAAGAAAAAAACCTGATTTATTTTTTAAATTTTTTATAGTTTTCAAGCCATCAAGAAAGCCTTTAATGAAGTCTTCAATTTTTTCATAAAAATGGTTTTTTTTGAATCTTGACTTCAAATACCTTATTAAAAACAAACAAAACAATACAATAATTACTATAAATATGACAACGTAAAGCATTGTTAGATAATTACTTTGAGCTTTTGAAAAAATAGGTTCAAAAATCAGCCTGTTTACGAAACCTCCAACAAGATTAAGTTGGAAAACAATTGTGCCGATGATAATCAGCATTAGAATAATAAAGTCGAAAACTCTTTCGGCAACCACTGAACCAAATAATGAATCGAATGGAATTTTTTCGGTTTTACTTAATACTCCGCAACGTGTTACTTCGCCAAGTCGCGGAAATGCCAGATTTGCCAAATACCCCACCATAACAGAATAAAAAGTTGTGCTCGTACGAGTTTGATAGCCAAGTTGGTTAATTAAAATATTCCATCTTACGGCACGGGCAATATGGCTAAAAATCGCAAAAATTATTGACAATCCAATCCACCAATAATTTGCATGATAGATTTCTTCCAATAAAACATGAATATCTATCTTTCGGAATACCAGCCAAAGTAAGGCTATTCCGATTAGAATAAAGAAAATAAATTTAATAACTGATAAAATCTTTTTTTTCAAAAACTTACTTTAGTTGGTTTTTACTATCGGGAAACACAATTGTTGGAGAAAATAGTTTTACTTCATCAAAATCCATAATTGCATACGAAACAATGATAACTAAATCACCAACAGCAGCTTTTCTCGCTGCGGCACCATTCAAAGAAATAATACCGGAACCTCTTTCTCCTTTAATAATATAAGTTTCGAGACGTTCTCCATTATTTATATTATAAACATGTACTTTCTCGTTTTCAATGAGTTTGGCTGCATCCATTAAATCTTCATCAATAGTTATGCTACCAATGTAATTTAGGTTAGATTCAGTGATTAAACCCCTGTGAATTTTCGATTTTAATACCTCTATCTGCATAATGTTGCAAAATTACTAAAATATTGCGATATTATCTATCAAACGAACTTTTCCTAAAAATAAGGCAATGCAAGCTATAGAATCTTTACTTCCTATCAAATTAGTTATAGGAGAAAGTGTTTTTTTATCCACAATTTCAAAATATTCAAGTTTCATTCCCGGATTGGAATTAATTTCCGAGACAACATGTTTGTTAATTTCTTCAATTGAAAATTTATGAAAATTATTTTTTACAAATTGCAGAGTTTTAAAAATTATGGGTGCAAGTTTTCTTTCTTCCGGTGAAAGCCTTTTGTTGCGTGAACTCATTGCCAGTCCATCTTTTTCCCTCACAATAGGGCATGGAACAATTTCAACAGAAAGGTTTTGTTGTTTTACTAATGTTTGGATAATTACTAATTGTTGAAAATCTTTTTCACCAAAATAAGCTTTATCTGGCTGAATAATATCAAAAAGTTTTTTAACCACTATTGCCACACCATTAAAGTGGCCGGGCCTATGCTGGCCTTCCATGACTTTGTCGAGATTTCCAAAATCATAAACGGTTTTTTCCTTCTCAGGATACATTTCTTGGGCTGAGGGAGCAAAAAGAACATCACAAGCGATTGATTCTAATTTTCGAATATCATCCTCTAATGTTCTCGGGTATTTTTTCAGGTCTTCTTTGTTGTTGAATTGTATTGGATTAACAAAAATACTACAAACGAGAATATCATTTTCCAGTTTTGCTCTTCTCATAAGTTCTAAATGCCCCTCGTGCAGAGCTCCCATTGTTGGAACAAAACCGATAGTCCGTCCATCGGAACTTTGTTTTGTTAGAAATTCACTTGTATCCTTAACAGTATTAAATATTTTTAATTTCTCCATCACTTTGTATTTGATAATTCATCAATAATCTTAATTCTCAGATCATAATTCTAAAATCTTCAACATATCTTTTTCGAGTGTTGTTTTAGGAGTTTCAATAATTCTACCGATTTCATTTCCGTCTTTGAAAAAAATAAATGTGGGGACACGTTCAATTTCAAATTTATTAATTTCAACTTCACGGGTACTTTTTGATCGGTCAACACAAATTAGCTTTAAATTATTTTCATTAAAATTCATTTTATCCAATATTTTATAAAACCGCCCAAGCTGCTCTTTGCTGTCACCACACCATGTACCTAAAACACATACAATTTCAATATTCCTAAGCTTAGGTTTGATCTTTTTCAATACCGATGATTTTGGTTTATAACTTGAATATTCCTCCAAAAAGTATTCACCAAAGACTTCCGACTTCAAGCCGTCTCTATCGCAGCTTCCAATTAATATATCTTTACCACAAATTGTATCGAAAATTATTTTATTCTTTTCCTGTGAATAAACCAAGCCCGATATTAAGCAGATTAACAAAAGAAGGGTAATTTTTTTCATTATAATTCAGTTATAAATAAAAGCATTAGTTTTCAATGCAAATATACGAAGACTTATAAAGTAGCATTGATTTTGAAGACAAAAAAGCAAAAAAAAAGGCCTGCAAAATTTGCAGGCCCCATTACCCATATAAAAATCCACTACTCTGAAATTTGAATCTCTTTTTTGAGATTAAATTCCCCTTCTTCTTTTTTTGGAAGTTCAATTTTTAAAATTCCATTTTCGTAATTCGCTTTAATCTTCTCGGTATCAATTATCTTAGGCAAGGTGAATGAACGACTGAACGAATTATAAACAAATTCTTTTCTTGTGAAATTCTTTTTTTCTTCATTCTTTTCTTCATTCTTTTCTGAAGAAATTGTTAAAAGATTATTTTCAATACCAATCTTAACATCCTTTTTGTCAACACCCGGTATCGCAATATCAACATTGAAAGATTTTTCATTTTCAATAATGTTTGTCAATGGCACACACTTAGAACAATTATTTGAGTCATCAATATTTCCTTCGAAAAGATGATCGACAAAATTCAAAAACGATGGATAATTTCTCATTCTAACTAAATTCATTTTCAATTCTCCTTTTATTTATTTGTTAATTATTTAATTTCATTTTCCCAATTTATGTCAAATTCCATACCATTGGAAAAAGTGATTAAACTTTGAATTTTATATGACGTAATGGCATGTTTATTAAAAAACATAATGACTATATGGCAGTATTAAGAATTGCTTGCTTTGCAACAGCCTCTAATAATGGAAAATATAAGGAGATAAAGGAAATGCTAGGATTAGATGAATTTAAGGAAATTGATGCTGAAGAGTGATCCGGCCGGATTCTCGACCATTAATTGAACGTTCAATTTTATTGATAGAAATATTTCAATCATCAAATTTGGAAAAATAATTTTACTATTTTAGTCGCGAAAAATGAATATTAGAATAAGAAAAGCTACGGATAAAGATTTTGATGCAATTCTTTCATTAATAAAAGAATTGGCACATTTCGAGAAAGCTCCCGAAAAGGTAAGCAATACGGTTGAGCAAATGAAAGAGGAAAAAGATATTTTCGGATGTTTTATTGCAGAAACAGAAAAGAATGAAATAGTTGGAATTGCTTTGTATTTTTTCGCTTATTATACATGGATTGGAAAATCACTATATTTGGATGACCTTTACGTTAAGGAAACCTTTAGAGGGAAAAAAATCGGTGCCGAATTACTGAAAAAAGTTATTGAAGTAGCAAAAAACGAAAATTGTAAACGCCTTAGATGGCAAGTTTTAAATTGGAATAAATCCGCAATTGATTTTTATAAGGAATTTGGAGCAAAGACTGATGACGAATGGATTAATTGTGATTTTGATTATAAAAGCATTCAGGAATTTGAAATTTAGCGAAAAGTAGTAAATCAGTATTTTAACAACAAAATCAATACTATCATATTTCTATCAGTATAAAATTTAATATGTTCTTGTTAATAATTCATAAATTTTATACCTCTAATTAAACACATCCAAGCAACATAAAGCAGGTATTCAGGCTGATACGATTTTTTGTTCAGCACCTCAT
>JAEINX010000183.1 GCA_016342645.1 Bacteroidales bacterium
ATTCAATTCTTCTCAAACCAACTCCTTTAAAATTTTCTCAACCTCACCAAAAAGATTTTCAATCGTCCCATTATTTTGAAAAACAAAATCCGCCATTTCAATACATTTTTTCAGATTTTGTTTGTTTGGATCGGATGAAGAATATTCTCTTTTTTCATTTTCCATAAAAATATCAAACGAAATATGATCTGTTTCCGAATTTCGGAGTTTTATTCTTTCATACCTGATTTTTGGGTCGGCATCAACAGCGAAAAGATAAAAATTACCTTTTTCTTTTAGAGAAACGATTTCACCTGGCGTGCGGATACTTTCGATAATACAATTCTTTCCTGAAATTTTGGCTTGATCATAAAGTTGGTCGATAACAAACGAAGGTGAATTTTTTGCCCTTAAATCGTTTGCAACCGAAGTCATTGTGTCTCTGTTAACAACGAGATTTCTTTTTTTTATTTCTTTAATCAAATAATTACGTACCGAATAATGAACAAACGAATTTTTATTGACTAGGCAATCGACAATTGTTCCTTTTCCTGCACCAAGAGTTCCTGTAATTCCTATTATTATCATAAAGATTTTAATAATTTCTATTGATTATAAATCACAAAATTAAGAAAACATTTGCTTGATTGTGGCCTGAAAAATATTTATTTTAATTAAGTGTTAAATTTTTAGGCTTAATTTTGTATTTTTATTTACAATTTTAGGCTTAATTTTGTATTTTTATTTACAATTTTAGGCTTAATTTTGTATTTTTGTACAAAATAAGAATGTATTATGTATCCAAGAGAATTATTAAAAAAAATTAAAGACCGACTTGCTAATAGAGAAATAGTAATTCTTTATGGTGCCAGGCAGGTTGGAAAAACAACTTTACTGAAAGAACTTTTAGCTTCAAATTCAGAAGCAATTATTTTGAATTGCGAAATGCAGTCAGTTGCAGATATACTCGAAAGCAAAGACCTATCTTTGGTTCAGGCTCTTTTTGAGGATAAAAAAATCATTGCTCTTGACGAAGCTCAAAAAATTAACAATATCGGTAGTATTTTAAAACTTATTCATGACGAATTGCCTCATTACAAAATTATTGCGACAGGGTCAAGTAGTTTCGAACTTTCAAACAAAATTATTGAACCACTTACAGGAAGAAATATTAAATTTAAGCTATTTCCACTGTCATTAAAAGAAATAAAAGAAAAAAACGGATGGTTATGGATTATTAATAATCTTAGCAATTTGCTTGTTTTCGGTATGTATCCCGGTATAATTGACTTACCCGCTTCCGATAAAAGAATTAAACTGTCCGAACTTGCATCAGATTATTTATTTAAAGACATTTTGGCTTATCAATATATTAAAAATCCGTTAATAATTAGAAAATTATTAAAAGCATTAGCCTTACAAATCGGATCACAAGTTTCAGTAAATGAGTTATCGAATATGCTGGGCATTGTTCGTCCTACAATTGAAAATTATCTGGATTTGCTTGAAAAAAATTTTGTGATATTTTCATTATCGACATTTAGTACAAACCTACGCAATGAAATTAAGAAAAGCCGAAAATACTATTTTTATGATACAGGGATCAGGAATGCAATAATAAATAATTTCAATCCCACGATAAATCGAACAGATATTGGGGGATTATGGGAAAATTTTTGCATAAGTGAAAGAATAAAAGTTAATAATATAAAAGACAAAAAGCCAAATATATTTTTTTGGCGGACTTATGATGGTGCCGAGATTGATTTAATTGAAGAAAGTGATGGGAATATTTCAACTTTTGAATTCAAATGGCAATCAAAACGACAACCTAAATTACCGAAAAGTTTTATTCAAAATTATGGTTCAAAAGAACTTCGGATAATAGGCCCTTCAAATCTTCACGAAATTTCTAAATAAACTTATTACCCTGTATCAAAAGCTTATAAAACTTTAACTACTCTATTCCCACAATTATCACAACAACCCTTTTTATCAAGAGCAATAACTTTTACATAATATCCTTTTCTTTTTATCAGAGTTTTTCCGCAATTACTGCAAATTGTGTCATTTCCCGAATCCAGATTAACATTCCCAAGATAAACATAATCAAGATATTGTTTTGCAATTTCATGGAATTCAATTAAAGTATTAACTGATGTTGGAGGTTTTTTAAGTTTATAAGTTGGGTAATATCTTGAAATATGAAGAACTGTGTCGCGGTCGGTTTCGCCGGAAATCCATTTCACCATTTCCACAAAGTTTTCTTTATTATCATTTAGATCGGTGATAACCAGATTAGTTATTTCCAAATGTTTATGACTTTGATGAATTTTTTTAATACTTTTCTTAACAACTTCGATTTCTGAAAAAGTGTACTTTTTATAAAAATCATTAGTAAAAGCCTTCAAATCAACACTAAAAGCATCAATGTGAGGCAAGAGTTTATCCAAAGGCTTGGGATTTATAAAACCGTTTGTAACCATCACATTTTTAAGCTCTTTTTCCTGTGCTTGTTTTGCGATTTCAAGCATGAATTCAAACCAAACTATAGGCTCATTATAGGTGTAGGCAATTCCTATATTATTTTTTCTTTTAGCTTGGCTAACAATTTCATCAGAGGAAATATTCTTAAGATATTGATAATCATCAATACTGCTTTGTGATATTTGCCAATTCTGACAAAATTGACAATTTAAATTGCAACCAATATTTCCCACCGAGAAAATAATTTTCCCGGGAAAATAATGATATAAAGGTTTTTTCTCAATAGGATCGAAAGCCACTGAGCATATTTTCCCAAAGTTTTCGGAAAACAATTCACCGTCAAAGTTTTTACGGACTTTGCAAATACCTCTGCTATTTTCCTGAATAATACATTGATGCGGGCAAAGCAAGCATTGAACTTTTTTATTATCAAGTTTATTATAAAATTCTGCTTTTTTCATAGCTCAATTATTTTTTTGTTCTGATTGCTGAAATGTATTTTTTGGATTCAGCATCATACAAATTTAAGAATAATTTATGTTTTTAAACCATAATTCGTATTTATACTTAATTTTGACTTTGATAAATTTAAACTTTAATGAGAAAAAAAGTCTTGATAATAACTTATTACTGGCCTCCAAGTGGTGGAGCCGGGGTTCAGCGTTGGTTGAAATTTGTTAAATATTTAAGAAATTATAAGTGGGAACCAATAATTTTCACTCCCGAAAATCCTGAATTTCCGGAATACGACAATTCTTTACAAAAAGATATACCTGAAAATATTTCTGTTTTAAAAACACCTGTTTGGGAACCATATTCGGCTTATAAAAAATTTATAGGGCAGGAGAAAGAAAAAAAAATAAGTGCAGGTTTTTTAAGTGAGGATACAAAACCAAAACTTAGCGAAAGTATTTCGGTTTGGATAAGAGGAAATTTTTTTATTCCCGATGCAAGAAAATTCTGGATAAAACCCTCAGTGAAATTTCTTGGGAATTATCTTGAAAAAAACCCTATTGATGTCATAGTTTCAACAGGCCCACCTCATAGTATGCATTTGATTGCTATGAATTTAAAAAAGAAATTAAATATTCCTTGGCTTGCCGATTTTCGTGATCCATGGACAAATATTGATTTTTATAAAGACTTGAAATTAACCCGATTCGCCGACAAATTTCACCACAAATTGGAACGCTCAGTTTTTCAAAATGCAGATAAAGTAGTTGTTATCAGCGATGGGATGGCTGAGGACTTTAAGAAAATTTTTGATAGAGATTATGAAGTTATCACTAATGGTTTCGATCCTGAAGATGTAAACCCAAATGAGAAACTTTCGTTGGATAAAAAATTTAGTATTGCTCATATCGGTTCTTTGGTAAAAACCCGAAATCCAATAGTTTTATGGAAGGTTTTAGGTTCCTTAATAAAATCTGAAGCAGGTTTCAAAGATGATCTTGAAATTAAATTAGTAGGTAAAGTTGATATTTCTGTTTCTCAATCAATCGAACATTTTGAACTTAACAAATTTATAAATAAAATTAACTATTTAAAACACGATGAGGTAATCAAAGTTCAGAAACGGTCGCAGATATTATTGTTATTGATTAACAATACACCTAATGCGAAAATGATCCTAACCGGAAAATTTTTCGAATATCTTGCCGCAAAGCGACCAATTATTTGTATCGGGCCTTGTGACGGGGATGCCGCAAAAATTTTAAAACAAACCAACTCGGGTTTAATAAGTGATTTCAATGATGTAAATAAATTAAAAAACAATATTTTAGAATATTATAATTTATTTAAAAATAAAAAGCTCGTTTCAGAAAGCACAGGAATTGAAAAGTTTTCACGAAAGGAATTAAGTAAAAAACTTGCAGAATTATTGGAGTCAGTTTAAGCGAAAAATTTATATTAAGTTTTATTATAAATTTAAAACCACCACCTTTGGTGGTGGTAATGTTTGATTGGCTATGCCTGAAAAAAACTAACTTTGTAACATGAGTAATTTTAAGAAGCAAAGCCATGTTATCTGGAGGTACGTATCATATTATATGGACACCAAAATACAGATATCGCGTACTTGAAGGTCTTATCAAGGATTCACTTTCAAAGGATATTCCAATGTTATTAGAATGAAAATCATGTGAAATGCAAGAAATGAATATTCAAATGGATCACATACACTTAATAGTAAGTGTACCACCAAAAATATCAATTTCACAACTAATGGGTATATTGAAAGGAAAAACATCAATCAAAATATTCAAAAGTTATCCACAATCCCCCTATGGAGAAAAATTCCATTGAATATTTTCGCTAACAAGATTATCTTTGCATTGAGCTTCTTGCAAAGACC
>JAEINX010000184.1 GCA_016342645.1 Bacteroidales bacterium
GTGCCTTAGTGGTGTACTTTGAGCGCCTTTGTGGTAAAAAAGCTTAACCACTAAGGAGCACAAAGGGTTTTCACAAATGAGCACTAAAATAAAACTTAAGGTATTGGTAAAAAATAAATTAAACCGGCAATATTGCCAAAAAATTAATAAAATAATATTATTATGAAAAATGCAATTGATGCGATAATGAATGCCATTCGCATCTTAATCACTAACTGTATATCACATGATGTGATAAGACAAATTTTAAATGAATTCGGCTACCCCATCGAAAAGCTGCAACAAGGCCTCGACATGTATAATGAAGTTGATGGCCTTGTTACCGAACAAAGGGAGGAGTATTTCGAACAATTTGAGGCAAGTGACATATTCTATGATGAATGGGAGCTTGCTAAAAAATTCTCTATGCGAACATTAAAGTTTGCACGTATTGCTTTTGAAGGCAATACTAAAATTCTTAACGACATGCATGCTAATAAAAGTCGCTCTGATCGTTATGATGTATGGCGTGTTGATGCCAGAGCAATGTACGAAACAATGTTGGGCGATGAAAGCCTGATAAATGTAATGCTTGAGTTTGGATATAGTGTCGAAAAACTTACATCCGAATATGAAGATATTAAGAAACTTGATACTTTTTATAATAGTTATTTATCTGAAAAAGGAGAGGCACAACAATCAACCCTGATCCGCGACCAAAAACTTCAGGAATTAAGGGTTTGGATGAGACGACTAAAGAAAGTAGCTCGTCTGGCTTTGGCCGATCAACCCCAATTGCTTGAAATACTTGGGATAATTGTTAAAAGGAAATAAGTTGTAATGCTTTGAAAGGCTTTTCTGTTTTTGAACGGTTAAGCCTTTAATTTTTTTTTATACAAAAAGTTTTTAATAATAGGGTTACCTTTTACATAAAAAAAGAATTATTAGTTGAGTTTAAGTGGAACAAAATAATTTTTTTAAAACATAAAGCAAAAATATATATCTCATATGAAGCTTTTCTACTTACATAATTGTTGGTTATTAATACAAAAAATGTTTTGTTTTGATTATTTGGATGTTTTATCGGTAAACAGCTTAGTAAAAATTACAATCTCATACAATAATATAAATCGAAAAAATGCAAAACCAACAAAACAAATAGTTCTTTTTAAAAAAAAGTTCATAGATTTATATCCTGATTTTTTATTTACATAAATTTGTTTGTAAATGTAAGTTTATAACAATCTGATGAAATTTATAATTATAAAAGAAGTTAAAAATTAATTAAACAACAAAAATTTAAAATTATGAAAAAAATATTAAAAAAATCAAGCTTTATACTGCTATTTGTTTTAAGCTTTGCAATTCAAAGCGTTTCACAAACAAACCCTTATGTTATAACAGTTGATACATTGGAAAATGAACAAGCTATTGTAACACTTGAAAGAACCGATGGGCTGTTTTATAGCCAATATCTATTTTTAGAGCCACCTTATGAGTTTAATTTTGACGAGGGCACTGATAATAGTACTTATACAGATGATGATCCCGATGTATTTTGGGGAAATATTGAATTTCCGAATGAATATGGAGCCTGTATGCCAAGAGATGTGTTTTACAATGTTCCTAATCATTCCTATTATGTTTATGGCGGGAAAAAGATTATTATCATTGATGGAAGTACAATGGAAAAAACCGGGGAAATAATAGTATCAGATGCAGAAAATATCTTTATTAGTAATTTAATAAACTTAAATCCCGAAAAAAGAATTATTGGTAACCAAGATGACGACTACCCTTTGATTTATTGTGCTACCGAAGATGGAAAACTTGTAATAATTGATGCTAATACAAATCAAATTGTTAAAGAAATTGGACCACCGGTTTTAGGAAGTTTAATTAAAGCATCTGTAATTTACTCATCTGAGGCCAATGCAGCATTTTGGTACTTTTCAAAAGGAAATGATGATTATAACCGAATAGGTAGAATTGTTAACCAAACTGAAACCAATAGTATGCTAGTTGATTATGGAATAAATGATATTATTTGTGATCCGGATGGAGATTTCCTTTATATTAGTAGTACTAGTGGTATTTATAGTTTAGGTGCAAATGATTTATCACATCCTCAACATTTAATATTTGATGGGGCAGGGTGTATGGTATATGGAGATGATAAACTTTTTGCATATCGTTTAGGAGTAAAGGAAATGTTTTGTTATGATTTCCTTGAGGAATCATATTATGATTTTAATATAAGTTATTCCAATATTTCTAAAATGGTTTTTAATCCAGATAATACAAAACTGTATTATACCGGAACTATTAATGATGAAACTGATAATAATAGTGGTATAGGTATTGCTGTCAAGGTAGTTAATAATTTCTCACAAGTTGAAGCATATGATTATAATACAGCAATAGGTTTAATCTACAATTCCGGTAACAATAAAACATATTGTGGTAGTTATAATAAAATTGTATCTATTAATGGTTATGACAATGCAATTTGTGCTGTAGAAAATCTTGATGGAAGTTATTGCTATGATTTGGAAACGGGTTATTCCGGCCAAATTATTTCATTACAAAATGTTAGTGGCAATGCACTGCTCTTAGACGAATATTGTATAATTGATGAAACATTAAATCTTGGGGGATTGGTTATTGGAAGTTGTGTTAAAGAAAGTGAGAATGGTATTAATAAAAGTTATTTTTTAGTAGATAAAAATAATTTCAATAGTTATTTAATAGAAGTAGATAATAATTCAAATCAAGTATTAAATGAGATTGAAATGCCCGAAGGTTTAATAGAGATGTCTATAAGTTGTAATAAAGAAAATGATTATATATATATTGAAGGTTTGAATTACTCCAAAGATAAAGTGTTATATGAATTTAATCATGAGGAAGTTAATTTCACTAAAGTAATAGATGATGAAGATTTGATAATTTTGGGGACATTTGCTGCCCCTAATGACAAACTTTACGTTTTTTTAATAGATAATTCACATGATTCAAAACCTCGTTATATTTATATAATGGAACCTCCTGATTATATAGATCCTGTCAAATTAGAATTAAATGAAACAGCGTGCCTTAAGGATACAAAGTATTATAATGATTTTGTGTATTTTGTAAGTTCTTGTTCAAAAGAAATTTTTATTGTTAATGGAGAAACCAATCAATTGGAGAACCAAAACAATTTCTCTTTCATAGATCCACCACCTTACTCAATAGCCTTCAATGAAACAGATAATGTGTTTTTTGTTGGGCAATCTAATAAAATATCGAAATATGATTATGCGTATTCATCTAAATGGGAAGAATCAATCCAAGGAGTAAACGAAATAGCAAAAATAATTTCAAATCCATATTCAAAATATGTATATGGATTATCACCTGATTTTTTTATTGTTGTAAATACAGAAGATGATTATAATATAGAGTATGAAAAATATGAACATGATTCTGATTTAACTGATATGGAATACGATAGTATTAATAATCGATTATATATATATTCAGTAGTAAACGATGAAAAGAAAGGAAATCTTTGGATTTGGGATTGTCATAATAACGAAGAATTAGGAAAGATATATTTTGATATTAATTATAATTATAATTCATGTTCTTATTCTGAACTTGGGATAGCTCCAATGATATCATTCGTTCCAGGTAAAAACAAACTCTTCACCAGCAACCAATCCTTCTCCAACATCAGCGTAATTGATTGCTTCACCGATAGGCTTAATCTCTACTCTGGCTGGACTTGGTTATCCTTTCCTCGAATGGAAAGATCACTAAATAATCCCATGCTTACTGTTCCTGTATTGCAAAGAATAAATTATTTTCCAACGGAATTAGGATTGTTTGATAGAGATAATGATTCTAAAGAATTTGATTTCGAAAATTCATGGACAGGGGAGTTAGACAATGTAAAAAGTACAGTTGGTTACAAATTAGACTTATCTGTAAATGACGGTTCTGTGCCAAATATTGCTTTACATGGAGCTAAGTTAGACCCTGAAACGGAAATGACTCTTGAGCCTATTGTAGAAAATTGGGTAGGATACTTTCTTGAAGAAGCACAGTATCCTCGTGATGCTTTTGGGGAACAATGGATGAATGAACATTTAAGCGTTATTAAAACCCAGTACTGGACTATGATCAAAGTTTACTTTGGAAATGAGTATATATGGCGAACAGATGATAGGATAACACCTTTCGAATATGGTGATATGGTTATTCTAATTACAGATGAAGAAGAAGCCATTCCATTTCAATGGATAAGTAGTGGATATATACCATTATCACTAAATATACCTCAACCCGAATATTTTACTTACGAAGAAAAAGCGGATTATATTCCCTTTTATGTAGAATTTGATTCTACCTCAGATATTCAGGAAATCGCAATAATTGCCGACGGAGAATATAAAGGGGCCGCAGTCAGGTTAGAAGGAGATACAATAGTTGAGCTAAATGCCTATCTTGAAGGAACCCCTGCCGGAGCACCCTTGGAATTTGAAACTTGGAATGGTTTTAAAGCAAGCAATGTAAAAGATAATTATCTTGTTTTTGACCACCAATTGCAAACCAATGTCAAGCGTCAAATATATGCAGGAGAAAACAGGCAATATTATGTCATTTCACTTCGTAAAGGCGAAGAATTCAATATTCCCGAAAACATTAGCGAAGCCTATTGCCGTCCAAATCCATTTACGGGTGAAACCAACGTTACATTCAGGTTAAACAAAAGCCAAAACACAAAAGTAGAGATATTTAACCTAAGCGGGAAAAGCATCAAAACTTTGATGGAAGGCGAATTCCCCGCCGGGCT
>JAEINX010000185.1 GCA_016342645.1 Bacteroidales bacterium
AGATATTAGGGAAATGCTATTAATATCGAGAATAACTCTACCGAGTTATTTCCCGATATTAACAGCACAAATAATACAAACATTAAAAAAAATAAAAATAAAAATAAAAAAATCAATTAAGAAAAGTATATTTGTGGTCTAAAGAATGGGGAGTATCATACTATTAGTTGTTTCATATCACGAAAATAGGTGAAAAATTTGACTTGTCAAACACTGTGTAATAAATTTTTGCACAGTTGTTTGGCAAGAATTGTTAATAACTTGGTTGCGGACTTAAGGTAATATAATGGAAGCGGAAAGTGGTTTATTAACCATTCTTATACAGATTTGGATTTGACGGATTAGCTACTCCACTTAGATATTAAACCTGATAAAAAGAATATCACCATCTTGAACAATATAATTCTTTCCTTCAACATGAAGTTTGCCTGCTTCTTTAACTGCATTTTCGGAACCATACTTAATATAATCCTCATATTTAATAACTTCCGCGCGAATGAAACCACGTTCAAGGTCACTGTGAATAACGCCGGCCGCAGCGGGAGCACTTAAGCCTTTTCGCAATGTCCATGCATGAATTTCTTTTGGCCCGGCCGTAAAAAATGTTATTAAATTCAACATGTTAAATGCTGAGCGAATTAACTTATTAACACCGGGCTCGCTTAAACCCAAATCCTCAAGAAACTCTTTGCGATCGTCCTCACTTTCAAGTTCGGCAATTTCCGATTCGGCACCGGCAGCAATTATCAGAACTTCTGTATTTTCATCTTTAACAGATTCGATGAATGCTTTTGTGTATTTGTTTCCATTTATCGCCGATTTGTCGTCAACATTACAAACATACATAACAGGTTTAGCAGTAAGCAAGGCAATATCTTTTATAAATTTTTTATCCTTATCATCGACAGGAGCCGTGCGTGCGGGTTGAAAATTATTAAGATGATTGCTATAAATCTGGATTATTTCCAATTCTTGCTTTGCATTTTTATCACCTGTTTTCGCAAGTTTTTCAAGCCTTTGGATTTTCTTCTCAATTACTTCAAGGTCTTTTATTTGTAATTCAAGATCAACAATTTCTTTATCACGAACCGGATTAATTGAACCCTCAATATGTGAAAGGTTTTCGTCATCGAAACATCTTAAAACATGGATAATTGCATCAGTACTCCTAATATCTCCAAGAAATTTATTTCCAATCCCCTCGCCCTGACTCGAACCTTTTGTCAATCCCGGAATGTCAACAAGTTCAACTGTAGTCTCAACTAATTTTGCAGCATTTACAAGCTTGTTTAATTCATCAATTCTCAGATCAGGAACATTAATCATTCCAATATTTGATTTTGATGTGCTAAAAGCATAATTGCTTGACTCGGCTTTTGTATTTGAAATACAATTAAATAATGTTGTTTTTCCGATATTTGTCAGTCCAATAATTCCACAATTTAGAGCCATTTTTTAAGGTTTATTTAATGTAATTATTTTTAATATAGTATATTCATTTTACTGTCACTTAATTGTTATCTTCCTTTATTCCTATATTTTTTTTATTCATATTTTTGCAAATATACAAAGCAAAACTATTTCTAATTTTCAATTTTTCCGAAAAGGTCGAAAAAATCTGCTTTAATAATTTTTACATAATAAAAATTCCCGGGAATAATTACTGAGTAATCTTTTTTTATCAGCACCTCATTATCTACTTCGGGTGAATCAAATTCGGTTCTACCGATGAAATAATCTCCTTCTTCCCTGTCAATTAAAACTTTAAATATTTTACCGATTTTTTGATTATTCAGTTCAAGCGATATTTTCTCCTGAATTCCCATAATTTCATCGGCTCTTTGTTGTTTAAGCGATTGAGAAACATCATCATTTAGTGTATCTGCAAATGTATCTTCTTCGGCAGAATATGTAAAAACGCCGAGACGATCAAACTTATATTCTTGAACGAAATCAGATAATTCATTAAAATTCTCGTCTGTTTCGCCGGGGTAACCAAGCATCATTGTTGTGCGAATAACAACATTTGGGATTTTTAAACGAATTTTTTCAATCAATTTCTTTGTTTCCTTTGCAGAAATATTCCTTTTCATCGACTTCAAAATAGTATCACTAATATGTTGAAGTGGAATATCGATATAATTACAAACTTTTGATGATTTGGCAATTACATCAAGAACATCATCAGGAAAAGAGGCAGGATAAGTGTAATGTAATCTTATCCATTCAACTCCCTGAATTTTTTCCAGTTCGATAATTAGTTGTGCAAGCTTTTGTTTTTTGTAAATATCAATTCCGTAATATGTCAAATCCTGAGCAATTAAAATAAGTTCCTTTACGCCTTTTGCTGCAAGGTTTTTGGCCTCGGAAACAATTACTTCAATAGGTTTAGAAATATGTTTTCCGCGAATTAAAGGAATGGCACAAAATGAACATTTTCTGTCGCAACCTTCGGAAATTTTTAAATATGCATAATGCGAGGGTGTTGTAATAATTCTATTTTCAATTTGGTCATTTTTATACTCAGCTCCAATTGTATCAATTATTTCAGGAAGCTCATTAACACCAAAAAAACCGTCAACTTCAGGTATTTCTTTTTTCAGTGTGCTTTTATATCGCTCGGAAAGACAACCCATCACAAAAACCTTTTCAACAATCCCACTCTTTTTTGCTTCAACAAACTGAAAAATTGTGTCAATTGATTCTTGTTTCGCATCTTCTATAAATCCACAGGTATTAATTATTATGATGTTTGCTTTTTCATCAGATTGATGTGAAACAGAAACATTATTGGCTTTTAGTTGCCCCATTAAAACTTCAGAATCAACTAAGTTTTTTGAACAACCGAGAGTAATAATGTTGATTTTATTATTCATGTGTTTTGTTACGTGGTTTATTAATTATCAATCATAGTGAAATCTGCAACTATAAATCAATATTTCATTTTCAATTACTTGATAAACGAGTCTGTGTTCATGGCTAATGCGTCTTGACCAATAACCGGATAAATCATATTTTAATGCTTCCGGTTTCCCACTACCATCAAAAGGATTTCTTTGAATATCATTTATTAACGCATTGATTTTTTTAACAATCTTTTTCTCAACAGATTGCCAGTAAACATAATCTTCCCAAGCATTTTCTGAAAACGTAATAAGCATTTTATTCCTCTAATTTAGGCTTTACTGTCTTTCCTGATTTCATTTGCTGAATTGATTCATATAGTCTATCTGCATTTTTATTCGAACTTAATAAATGTAAAGTCTCTATTATTGAGTTATATTCATCAAGTGAAATCAAAACAGCTCCCTTTCCTCTTTTTCTTTTAATTATTAAAGTCTCATTGTTATCTTCAACACTATCAAGAAATCTTTTAAGTTCACTTCTAAATTCCGAAAAATTTGCTGCAATCATTTTATAACAATTAAAGTCCGTAAATGTGTACAAAAATAAGTACTTTTATTTATTTATCAAAATCATAGCCTACTTTTATTAACATTTTCAGTTTTTTAAAATCTTTGAGAATTAATATAATCAGGAATTCTTTTAAAAATCAGTTAAGTTCTTGCTTTTTCAGATTTCCTTGATGTTTCCCGCTTAATTAAACAAGGAATCGACAAATTCATTTCGATTAAACAATTGCAAGTCTTCCATTTTTTCACCAATACCAATATATTTTACGGGAATTTTAAATTGATCGGATATTCCTATAACTACACCGCCTTTGGCTGTTCCGTCTAATTTTGTTAAAGCCAGTGCATTAACTTCGGTAGCTACTGAGAATTGTTTCGCTTGTTCGATTGCGTTTTGTCCGGTTGAAGCGTCAAGAATAAGAAGAATTTCGTGAGGGGCATCCGGGATAATTTTCTTCATTACATTTTTAATTTTCGTCAATTCATTCATTAAATTGATTTTATTATGTAATCTACCGGCTGTGTCTATTATCACAACATCAACATTGTTTGCAACTGCCGATTTCAGTGTGTCGAAAGCAACTGAAGCAGGATCGGCACCCATTCCCTGACTAATAATCGGTACGCCTACCCTTTCCGACCAAATTGTTAGCTGGTCAACGGCAGCAGCACGAAAAGTGTCGGAAGCACCAAGCATGACCTTTTTACCGAGTTTTTTGTATTGATAAGCAAGTTTACCGATTGTTGTAGTTTTACCAACACCATTAACTCCAACCACCATAATCACATAAGGCAATTTTGATTCTGAAGTGGAAAACTCCGTTTCTTCTCCTTTGCTATTTTCTTGAAGCAATTCAACTATTTCATCTCTAAGTATTTTATTTAATTGAGATGTCCCAATATATTTGTCTTTTGCAACTCGCTTTTCTATTCTTTCAATTATTTTTAAAGTCGTTTGAACACCGACATCTGAAGTAACAAGAATTTCTTCCAGATTGTCAAGAACATCTTCATCAACTTTTGACTTACCAACTACTGCTTTAGAAATTTTTGAGAAAACACTTTGCTTAGTTTTCGATAAACCTTTATCAAGCTTATCTTTTTTGTCTTTTGAAAGAAAAGAAAAAACTCCCATTTTGATGATTTTTTAATATTATTTATTAATTCAAAAAAAACTTATCCCCTAAATACCATCAACAATTTGTTTTTCAAAATTTTCTTCATCAGTTGTAATAATAAAAAAGCTTCTTCCCAAAACAGGAAAAAGCCTTAAAGATCATACGATTGTTCTAATTTTATTTTTTTGATAATATCTCAGAAACCTGATCGTTAGCGACTACCTTTTCAACAAATGTATAGGCACCGGTTTTGGAAGACTTTGCCATTCTGATAACTTTTG
>JAEINX010000186.1 GCA_016342645.1 Bacteroidales bacterium
TAATCCATTACAAATACGGTATCAGGAGCATATATTGTTGAATCTCCACCCTGTGTTAAATTTTTAATACGGATACTATCCAAAGGAACATGTTGTTCATAGTTTTTGGCTGTAAAAATTAATTCCATGGAGGGTTTTTGGCTAAAAGCATTTATTATCAATCCAATTGTTATAAATAATGAAAGGCAATACTTTATTTTCATAAGTAAAGAAATTATAAGTTTTAATCAATTTTTATCTGTAGTATTTTAATATAGTATCAAATCTTTTCTTTTAATAAGCATAAAAACAAGGGGCGGCTTGAACCGCCCACTTGCAAATATAGACAATTTATATTATTATCAACTTACCTGTACGTTGTAAACTGCCACTTTTTAAGGTGTAATAATATACACCCGGATTAAAGTCTCTGGTATCTAAAATATACTGTCCTTTCTGTTGGTGAACACTTATTTGTTGTAATATCCTACCAAAATTATCGGTGATTTCAATAAATCCTTCGGTCTCCGATAAGGGAAGTTTGTAATCAAATGCCGTCCATGTATTTGCCGGATTCGGCTCGGTATTTATATCCAAACCTTTAGCCTTGGCCAGTTTATCCATATCAATTGAATTACTTTTCAATTGAATGTTTTCAGGCAGTTCGGGGCAATTACAAAAATGATAAGCATAAGCAAATTCAAGAATACTCTGAGCCGATGTTTTGGCACTACCATATCCGTTCTCAGCCAAATTCACAATGTTTGCCATCTCTGTTTCGTCTAATTCAAATATTGTTCTAATCTCCTTATCAAGGTTCATTAATAATTCTTTTAGCAATTTATAATCATTATACTCTAATAGTTTTTCGTCTGATAATTCATATAATGAAGGCAACATATCCAGTAAACTTTGAGCCGAAATATAATCGTCTTCCGAAATATAGGTTTCGATTATTTGTTTATCTGCTTCTATTCCTCCAATATTATCTAACCAATTGCGAAGTTCTCCTATATCTAATACTTCCTCGTTTAATAAACTACGAATAATATCCTGAGCAGCACTTATTTTTTTTGAATGATGTGATGCCATCTCCGAAAGTAATACAGTTTTATAAGAAATGCCATTGGCCAGTTGCTCTAAAACATCTATCATATATTGCGGCAAAGGTTGTTGCTTATTTTCAAGATAACTCATTAATTCTTCTGTACGCAATTCATCGGGATTGGCGGATAAAATTTCAAACAAAACAGACTCAGGTAACACTTCCGTTTTATCAGAAGCAGCCATTAAAACTTCTTTTGAAAGGTGAGGGGATTTCCCCAGCAGTTCAGCCCTTAACTCCCACATATCATCTGGCCAACTTGTTTCCACTTCTGTTTTAAGTTCCTCAGTATTGCCGCCATCCAGCAAATTATTGTACAAAACTTTTACATTATTATAGTCGTTATGGCTTTGTAAAAACTCAGTTTCTTTTTCTTGCTTTTCGGAATCACTTAAAATTATTCCCCCATCAGTTCCTCCCTGGCCTCCATAATGAGAGAGGCAAGTGTTCTCGAAGTTAACATCAATTGGGACAACATAGTTGGAATGTAAAGTAAGAACTTCATCAGGTTGATTTTGATTGTGAAAATACAAAATAGCGCTAGTATAATCATTTTGGAATTATACTTGTGCATTCGAACTCAAAGTATTTCCGGATGGATTATCATACCATCCCATATATGATCCTACAATTGAATTGTCAGCAACATAAAAATCATAATTATTATCATCATTTTGATTACAACAATAAGTTATACCGGTTTCATCATTCCCTGAACGATTTATCCCTTCAGCCTGTATGCCCACACTAATACCATTAAATTCATTACGGTAAATAACATCATTTTCCGATGGGCAAGAACTTAATTTTACACCAATGTAGTTGCCTGGGGGTGCACCCGTAGCTTTATAGAATTTGTTTTCTTCTATAGCAAAGCCAATAGAGTTTGTTAAACTTATACCGCATCCGGCAGCCAATAGGCCTTTGCCCTCGCATTCATCACCATCTGCTTCATTGGCGCCGATATGAAATTCCGAAGAAAGTACAATTGGATTATTTACACCTACAAGCCTTATTCCATAGGTATTATTTTCAAAAATGGCTCTGTTAACGTTAAAAGTATTAGAGTTAGTACTGCCTGCGTAAATAGCATTATAAAAACCGGAAAAAGTACATTTTTTATATTCTGAACATGGTATATCATTAGTTGTACAAGAGGCAAAAACACTAAATCCGGCACTATAAGCTGCAATACCGGCACTATATTGTGAAACTCCCGTAACAAGGACTGAAGAAAAATCGCAAGCTACAAATCTAATTCCTTTCACACTGGCAAGATCAACATGCTTATAAAATGTTTCATCGCCCAAATAATCTAATGTAATTTCGAAGGTGCAGTCTTTGAAATTGCTAAAGTAGTCCTTTTCAATTTCTGGATATTGAGGGTCGAAGTTACTGTAATTTAGAGCGTGGATTGATCTTGCGTTATTGCGAAAAATAGCATCGTTAGCATATACAATTCCTCCGGTCGAATTATTGCCTTCAGGATTATATAGATCAACAGCTGTAATAGCATTTTCAATTATCGCTCCGTTATTCAGTTCCAGATAGCCTTGTAGGTAATCACCGTTGGCATCAGGGTACTGGTGTTCAGAGCTAATGCCCCAGACTTGAATACCTTGCCAATATTGATCGCAAGGTGATGTTAGTGTTGTTCCATTAATAATAAGTTTTCCTCCGGGTTCAATAATTACTTTAGAGTCTTCTTCAAAATAAATATAACCACCATTCATTATCACAGTTGCTCCGGATTGAATAACAGTATTTCCAATAAAATAATGATTGTTTTCGAATGTATAGTCTTCAACCAAATTATAGTCTTCAAAATGATAATAAATGGGAAGTGAGTTTGGTACTTCGAATACCGATATTTGTTTTTCAATAGAGTAGTCGCTTGTTCCCTGATCGTTACTTGCTTTTACAGCAATATAGTATTGTGTACACTCCTGAACACCATCAAGTTGAAATGATGTTAAATTACCAACCTCAATTGGTGAATCACCCTGAGTAAGTCCGGTTCCATTATAAGGAGGCCCTGGATCTATATCATAGTAAATAAGATAATTAGTCCCACCAGTATTGGTATATAGTAATTCAATAGTACTGCCACCTGTTGGATTCAAATAGACAGTAGGCTGGTCAGGTTCTTTTAAAATACCTATTAAATAATTTGTGGTATTAGCATAATATTGTTCAAGAGCTGAAACAGTTAAAATACCCATTATCTGACCCTCTGAATTCCTTTGAAAAAGTAAATTTTCTGGTAAATCAGGAGTTACAAATTCCCAAATGTTAGTATTATTCGTGTTTGAGCTATTTATATCTACATAGTCATATTCTTCCCCTTGTGTAGTAAATAATTTGATATTTAGGTTCCATCCAATAAGAGGACTGTATGGATATTCATCATGAAATTCTGCAGTTATTGACAATTCAGTTTGCTCTGAGAAAGTTATGGGATATGAACATGATATATAATCCTCAATACCGTAGTATTTCGTAACATAAAAGACCACAACACAAGAATTAGTAATGCCATTATGGTTAAGAACAGTAACACTAAAGTTTTGAAATCCTTCAGTCAAATGAGGACATATTCCACCTAATTTAAAAGATCCTTTTGCATCAAAACCATTCAATGTAAATGTAGAAGGTGTTACTTCAGTTATCCATGAAGCTTCTGATTCTAAACTTTCTAAATCTACTTCATAAGCACCAGCTTCAAAAGCATCTGTATGTGTAACTATAATTTCTAGTTCTACTTCCGTATATGGATCAAGTTCTTGATAACCCGGAGGAGTTGAAATATAAAATTGGGCTGAGATATTAAAAACTCCAAATAATAGAAATAAAATTGTTAAATGTATTTTTTTCATTTTTTAATATTTAAGTTAATAAATTATTATAACAAATTTGTTATAAACTTATTCCTAGTATTTTACATGGTTAGGAAAAATTTTCCATGCATTATATGAATTAAGTTAAGAGTGCAAGTCTCATTGCCTAATTAGAATTTTCTACTTTTGCAACTAACCTCCTTTCTTGTTCTATGGTTAATATTTTGGCGATTTTTTTTCATGCTTCAAAAAGGAGGTTTTTAGGCCTCAATTTATTTTTTATTAAATATTTTTTCTTTATCTCTTATAAGGATAGTATTTAACAATCGAGAGGCAAAAATTCACAGATAGAAACTACCTGTGAATTTATGTCTAAACCCCTTCATCATTCCGCATCCCCCGGTTTAGTAAATTCCAAAACCTCACTCCAATCCGAATATCCTTTTGCATTTCGGGCACGGATTCTATAGGTTCTTTTGCCTTCGGGAGGGGAGTAGGTGAAACTTGTTTCATTGCCTGTGAATAGGTCTTCCCATATTTCATTGTCTTCGCTATAGACAAGCTGATAGGATGTTGTGTTTTGGCATGTTTCCCAGCTTAGCTTAAGTTCGGGATCGGCCCATTGTTTATTAAAACCAGCCGGAACATCGGGTTGTCCGCTACCGGGCCTGTTGATTTTAGGGGCAAAACCCAATTGAACAAGGAAGGGTTCGTGCTTATCCCAGGTCATTAATACCCAATTATAAAGATTTCGCAAATTCTTTGAATCGGCTTCAAATTGTTCGTTCTGATTATCGATAGCCTGGTCGGCTTCGGGTTGTTCTTTCA
>JAEINX010000187.1 GCA_016342645.1 Bacteroidales bacterium
TTTGACATCAAACCGGAAGATGTCGGGTTTTGTAACTCGCTGAATACCTGTTGTGAAATTTGACGTTAGTTGGAATTAATAAACACCCTTCTGAAATTCCATGAGTTGTTCCATCCTTAATATAAGTACCTGCAAAACCATTATTATTTGTTCTATGTATGTATACGCCTATTAAATATGCGTTTCCATTATTGTCAACTTGATCAGGATATGCTGGATTTTCATTTCCCATTGCAGCTATACTCCCATATAATGCAAAATTGGATTTTAACTTACCCTTCTTTCCGGGATCTTTGTAAAATCCTTCATATATTCCGTCCTTAACTTTTCCAAATAAATCAGGATCAGAACTCATAGTGTACCCTGTATAGGTTTTTATATCATTTTCACCTTTTGGTCCATAAACAGTTACATTTGCAGTATTTGCTCCCTCTCCATTAATATTTCCTTCTTTTCCATTTTTTTCACCTAATGATTCATTAGTGCTTCCCTCAAAAACTACAACGGCTTGAACACCTGTTAAAATAATATCATCACCATTATTATTTTTCACGCCAGTATTATAACTGCAACCATCTTGCCAATGCCATTTAGGCTCATCTGCCCCTTGTTCTTTATAATAAAACCAATCATTTCCATTTGGATCAATAAAAGCAATCGGATTATTAATACAATAGTGATAAGGTGTTATTGATATACTGTTTTCAGAAAGGTTGTCAATCACATGCCACCTCCCCAAAGCAGGATCATAAAACCTCGCCCCGTAATCATACCAATCCAATCCAAAATCATCCTGTAGTTCTTTTCCGTTGTAGAGGTTTTTGTTTAGGAAATCTGTACCGGTTTCGTGGCATAGGCCGTTCATTTGCATTCTCCCGATATTAAAATCGGGATAAACTTCGGGATAGTAGGCGTCTTCTTGTATTATTTCTCCGGTTTCGGTAAAAGTAACACGGGTATTGCCGAGATGGTCTTTAAGAAAATATTGATAATCGTATGTGTTGCCTTCGTTAACCATTACTCTTCCTTCGTCGGTTAGAATGTATTTTAGGTCATTATACCAATACGTATAAACTTCATAATAGAATATACTTAAAAAATTTAATTTCATATTACTTTTGACATTCTCTAATTGCATTCACAATTCATTGCCAGTTTATCTTCGTAGACAAAGTTAGCAATATAATCGGAAATAAGTTATCATTATAAAATATGTTCTTTTTGGATTATGGAATTTTTAATTTCGGCTCATACTGATAGAGAAAATGTTTTTTTTGTTACTGCTTTTTGCAAACCAAACGTTATCATCTTGCAAATGAGGGGAACGGAGGTACAAACTCCGCTCAGCAGGGGAAATTATTTTTTATTGATAGCGGAGTTGTAAACTCCGCTAAGCAGAGGAACTAACTGTCTTCAACATGAATAGAATAATTCTATTAGTAATTCACCATCATTCCTCCATCTTACCCATCCTTCAAAAACTCCACTTTCTGGACATCCTTCGCAATCTTTAAAACATTTAACTTTTAGCCAGTCATCTTTTATTTTTATAGGAATGTACCAATAATCAAGATAATTATCAATAATAGATGAAGTGTCAGAATTGCTGATTCTTAAAGGACTATTTTTTAATAGACTAATGTATGAAGATAAAATATGTTCTTGTATAGTCTGAAAAACAACAAATGGAGAACTAGCATCAATTTGTTTTATACTATCATTAACGATTATTAAATATTTTTCATTCTTAACTCCTTTACAATCAAAATGCATCATATCATATTCCGGATTAAAATCTCTTATTTCTAATAGACTATTTAAAACTTTTGTACTAGTTTCCATTAGGTCATAAGAATTATTATTTATAGTTAAATTTTTTGATAATGAAACAAATATTTTATCATTTAGATCGTAGATTGACAATGTATCATTACTTAAGTATAATGCTAATACATTTATTTTTACGATGCTTGTTGTATCTAGAAGGGAAATGTTATTAAAATTATTGATTTCTCCTACAAAATGATTAGTTGAAATTAAGGAAGACTTAGGTGTTTTAATAAATAAAACCAATAATAGCATAGCAAATATTGGAAAAGTTAATAATTTTTTTATTATCATATAATTAATTTTTATAAGTGATTATTATAAATTGGTTTCATTTTTTGAGGTACTTTTTCTCGTTTTACCTCTATTAAATAGGGTCTAAAACCCTGACTATGCAAATGATTATAATGTTTTCCATCATTAATATCTCTTGTATAGGGAAGTTGTGCAGGATGTCCTGATCCATAAGGCCAGCCTATTTGACCATTTAATACAGATGTACCAGGATTAACTCCTGATGAAATTAAATCCTTCCATCCGAATTTATTTAATGCCTTATTCAGATCAGTTTGTCGCCCTGAATCAAAGTTCGAACCAAAATTAAATGTAAAAGCACCAGACCTATC
The DNA here is from genome assembly GCA_016342645.1 of Bacteroidales bacterium. Lineage (GTDB taxonomy): Bacteria > Bacteroidota > Bacteroidia > Bacteroidales > JAEINX01 > JAEINX01. Next base: position 2,454 of record JAEINX010000187.1, read on the forward strand.
ATTTCTTAGAAATCTAGAATCAAAAACATTACCATTTTTATGCGATCTGCTTTCGGGAGGAGAAGATCCATCTGCTAAACTAACGCTCGAAATTGTGAAATCAGATGTGTTATTTTCAGATAAAGCTCCCAATAGTGAGGCATGAGCTTCACCTGACATATAAACTTCATCTTCCTCTCCTGATTTAACACTATATCCAATAGATAATTCACTTGAACTGTAGCTGAAATTATTTAATTGGATTAAACCATGTTCATTCTTACTGAATGTCCCTAGATCATGAGAACCTCCTTTAGAGTCAATATAGGTGAAAGAATCTGTTTTATCATCTGTCCTTTCAACGTATGTATTACTACTACTATGTATTTCAAAATTATCAATAAAACTTCCATTAGGATCAATAAATATCAAAGGATTATTAGCCACATAATTATATGGTGACAAATCAAAATATTGTTCCGCCATTGGATCCGCCACATGCCACCTCCCCAAAGTCGCATCATAAAACCTCGCCCCGTAATAATACCAATCCAATCCAAAATCATCCTGTAGTTCTTTTCCGTTGTAGAGGTTTTTGTTTAGGAAATTTGTGCCGGTTTCGTGGCATAGGCCGTTCATTTGCATACCAAAGGGATAGTAGGCGTCTTCTTGTATAATGTTTCCGTTTTCGGTAAAAGTAACACGAGTATTACCCAAATGGTTCCCGTGATGGCGGGATTTCCACTTCGTTCCAACTTTTAGGAAATATTGATATTCGTATGTGTTGCCTTCGTTAACCATTACTCTTCCTTCGTCGGTTAGAATGTATTTAAGGTCATTATCTTCGTACACAAAGTTAGCAATATAATCGGTTGTGTGTATCAAATTTATTTTTATTTATAAATATAATGGTAGTATTTAGGCTAATACTTATTTATTGTTTGGCGTTTTAAATCCTATTTGTATTCTTGGTTGAGGATTATCTTGTTTCTCTATAAGTTCATCAAGATAATCAAATACAATTTCTATGTTTTTATCGTGATCTTCAAGTTTCTTTTTAATTTTTTCGATTTCAAGTTTTAAACTTAAATTATCTGTAAGCATTTGGCGAAATTTTGTAAATATTCGCATTATCTGGATGTTTACTTTTATTGCTCTATCACTATTTAATATCCCTGATAACATAGCTACTCCTTGTTCGGTAAAAGCATAAGGTGATTTTCTTGTTCCACCCCAACTTGATATTCCAATTTGGAATTTCAAGTTTTCAAATTCTTCGTTTGTTAATTGGAACATAAAATCTTCAGGAAAACGTTTAATATTTCTTTTAACAGCTTTATTTAAATTTCCTGTTAGAACTCCGTAAAGTTCTGCCAAATCTTTATCAAGCATAACTTTTGTATCTCTGAAAATATATATATTGCTCATTACTACTTCATCAGGTAACATTATTTTATTTTGATTGTTTTTGGCCATATTTCAATTTGTGTGCATTCAAACATCCTTATTTTCTCATTAATCATTTATCTGACTTTATCTCCGCTTAACGAAGGAGCTGATCGTTCTTTTATTTAATAAGCGACAAACATAAAATTTTTTCTAAAGATACAAATATTTGATTTGTTCTCATTTTCGGCTAAAAATTCCGTATATTTGCAAATATGAAATTACAATACTTACATGATTTAAAAGGCAATACAACAGGTGTGTTTATTCCGATAAAAGCCTGGGATAAATTAAAAGAAAAATACCACGATATTGAAATAGAAGACAACACCGAACTACATCAGTGGCAAAAGGATATTATTGATGAAAGGTTAGAGAAGATTGCCAAAGGCAATGAAAAATTTCAGGACTTTGAAACAGCTATTGATGAAATCGAAAACGAACTATAAAGTAATTATTTCAGATTCGGCAAAGGAAGATATTAAAGAGAATGCCCGGTGGTATAATAAACAACAAAAAGGACTTGGTAATCGGTTCATTCAAAATATTAAAGAGTGCATTAAAATAATTCAGCTAAAGCCTGAAAGCTTTCAAATTAGGTATAAAAACATGCGTGCCGGAATTCCTGATAAATTCCCTTATCTTATTATTTACAATGTCAACAAGGACAACAAAACTATAAGCATAATTGCAGTTTTTCATTCTTCGAAAAATCCTGAAAAATGTAAAAGTAAGATTTGATGAAATATTAAAAAGCCCTTACTACCAAGCTGAACAGAGTTTCCAACTCCACTCTTCAAAACTTTCAATTTGTGTGCATTCAAACATCCTTGTTTCTTCATTAACAATTTACCTAACTTTTTC
>JAEINX010000010.1 GCA_016342645.1 Bacteroidales bacterium
AATGCCCCCCCCCCCCCCCATTGAGTTAGAGACCAATAAATATGTCCGGTCACTATATCATAATCATTGTCTAAATCTAAATCAGCACTATAAACATATGCAGCGGCTAAAGGTACTTTGTATTGACTCCTACCATCCCCAACCGTAAACGCTATGAGGAGAAAGGAAAAAAGGATTATTACTTTTAAAAGATAAGGGCTTGTTTTTTTTATTCCAGACGGACTTCCATTCGGTCGTCCATACGGACTTCCATTCGGTCGTGTGTTTTTCATGGTTTTATTTTTTTTGTTGTCCACTAATTATGCTTATTTTCACTAATTTTTATTTCCCGCAGATTCCGCAGATTTTCGCTGATAATTTCTGCGTTTATCTGCGTTATCTGCGGGAGTTATATTTTTAAATGTTCCAATCATATTTTTATAATCAATGTTTTATTATTAAACATACTTTGCCTTGCTTGTGCAATAATGCCACTTTGCAGGGCATTTAATAATACGGCTATTGTTAAGTTTTTATAAGAGAAGGCTCTCTTAAATTTAATCGCTATAAAACCGGAAAATAAAAACTAAACATACGTATTAAAATATTTTCGCTTTATTTTGGTTTGTAAAATTATAATACATTTTTTAAATAACAAATTTTTTTTAAATGTTTTTTTTAGATTAGGGATGGCATCCCTTTCGAGTGTAAGTAGTTGATATTAACGTATATTTGCTTCTTGAGGGATGCCATCTCTTGTGCAGCAAATAATGCGACTTGCATGATACCATGAAGCAAAGGGATTATCATCAACAAAGAAAACCCAGCTTGTAGCATAAGGGTTAATAATAGAATCGCTATCAATTAATTTTACGTTAACAGTCACACTATTATCGGAAGCATACACATCAATATCATCAACATCGTTGACAAGAATAGTGTTAAGAACGGTGTCAATTGCATCATTTCTGGTGAATTGAGCAAACACAGAAGCTGTTAACAGGCAAAAAATTGCTAAATAAATGTGAATGATAATTTATTTTATAAGCATTCACGGTTTAAATAAGCTGAATCAAAAGCTGAATGGTTATATTATTAAATTGTTATATTGTTTTAATTCACTTTTCCTAACCTATTTTGTGATTAAGATGTTGATTTATAATAAATCGAATTATAATTCTTCATAGCAATTTAACCATATGTAGCTAAGCAAGCGACACGAAGTTAACTCGCATGGGTCAGTATGGATAAGCATTTACCTATTATTGGTGTATTTATATAAAATAGTGTGAACGCTTACTTTATTTTTATAAATTTGCCGATGGATAATTATTTATCCAGAAAATTAATAATAATAAAATGACAAATTAAAAATAATATAGTTTATGGAATGGGATGCTAAAATATTCGACTTGATCGAACAAGAAAAAAATCGTCAACTTTATGGAATTGAATTAATTGCTTCAGAGAATTTTGTCAGCCAGCAAGTTCTTGATGCAATGGGCTCCTGCTTAACTAATAAATACGCCGAAGGTTATCCCGGGAAAAGATATTATGGCGGATGCGAAATTGTTGACCAAACAGAACAATTGGCTATCGACCGGGCATGTGAATTATTTGGTGCAGAATATGCAAATGTTCAACCTCACTCAGGAGCTCAGGCAAATATGGCAGTTTTTCTGGCTTGTCTGAAACCAGGTGATACATTTATGGGAATGGACCTTTCACATGGCGGGCATCTATCGCATGGTTCACACGTGAATTCTTCGGGAATTTTGTATAAACCTGTAGCCTACAAAGTAAAAGAAGAAACAGGAACAGTCGATTACGACAATATGGAAGAAGTTGCAATGATTGAAAAACCCAAAATGATTATTGCAGGTGCCTCGGCATATTCTCGTGATTGGGATTACGAACGTATGCGGGAAATTGCCGACAAAGTCGGAGCAATACTAATAGCAGACATTGCACACCCTGCAGGATTAATTGCAAGAGGTTTACTCGAAGATCCGCTTCCTTATTGCCATATTGTTACAACCACAACACATAAAACTCTCCGTGGCCCAAGAGGTGGAATGATTTTAATGGGAGAAGATTTTGAAAATCCATGGGGTTTGAAAACTCCAAAAGGCATAATAAAAAAAATGTCAACAGTATTAAATTCGGCAGTTTTTCCGGGGATACAAGGTGGACCTTTAGAGCATGTTATTGCTTCAAAAGCCGTTGCATTTGGAGAAGCTTTAACTGATGAATACATGGAATATATTATTCAGGTTAAGAAAAATGCTGAGGTTATGGCTCAAGCTTTTATTGATAAAGGATATAATGTGATTTCACAAGGAACCGACAATCATTTGATGTTGATCGATCTTAGGTCGAAATTCCCGAAGATTTCAGGTAAAATGGTTGAAAACACTTTGGTAAGAGCAGATATTACGGTAAACAAAAATATGGTTCCTTTCGATAGCCGTTCACCTTTCCAGACTTCAGGTTTAAGAATAGGAACGCCTGCAATAACAACACGCGGATTGAAAGAAGAGCATATGTTGCCTATTGTTAATTTAATTGATGAGGTTATTTGCGACATCGAAAACGAAGAACTACTTCTAAGTGTTAAAAAACGTGTAAACGAAATGATGGGTGAATTCCCGATGTTTGCTTATTAATATTTTGATTTTAAGAACAAGATATTATCAATAATATGATCCTGTTTCTAATTCATTAGGAACAGGATCGTTTTTTCCAGCTAACCCAAGACAATTAGATTTTTCGTGAATAATATTCCATAAAATACTTGAACCCGGTCCTTTGTCTTTATTACTCAAGGCAATAATTACTTTGTCATTTTTCATATCACGAATATAAAAAGCTCTAAAGCCCTTCCACCATCCATAGTGAAAAACTGTACTGTCTTCTTTTGATTTTATTCTCCAACCAAAACCATAATTATTATTTCGTTTCCAATATTTAGGACTTCCGGGACTAAATGCTTCTTTCAATGTTTCTTTGCTGACCAAAAGGCCAGAATCTAAAGCGATATTAAATTTAAATAAATCTTCTACCGACGAATAAACACCTTTGTCTCCCATTACCCCATTCAAATAATCGTTTCTTTCCTTAATATATCGCCATCCCTTTTTACGATGACCCTGCACACCTTCTTTAATATAATCTGAAACAAGTGTATCTCCATTCATATTATAAACAAAGGAGTTGTTCATTTCAAGAGGAATAAAAATATTTTGATTTACGAATTTATCAAAAGTGGTTTTGGAGATTCGTTCAACAATAATAGCAAGAAATGTATAATTTGAATTACAATAATGAAATCCTTTGTCGGCTTGAAAATATTGAGCCGGTTTATGTTTAATAAACAAATCAAGCATATCCTGATTTTTTAACGGAATGCTTTTGTTTTTCCAGTTTTCATGTGCAACCGACATATATCTCGGCAATCCTGACCGATGTGTCAGCAAATGACGAATTGTAATTTTTTTGTAAGGAAATTCAGGAATATATTTATTAACCGTGTCATCATAATTGAGTTTCCCGTTTTCTTTTAATATCATAATTGCCATTGCGGTAAACATCTTTGAAACGGATGCGAGTTGAAATGATGATTTTGTCGTAAGACTATCTTTTTTTCTTAAATTACCGTAACCAAATGCATTTTTATAGATAATTTTTCCTCTTTCACCATAAATTACGGTGCCGTTAAACCAATTTCCTTTGGCAAGTTTATTGAAAATTTTTTCAATATGTTTGGCTTTTTTCTCCATCACTTTTTTGTCAAGATCGAAAATCAGACTATCGGGAAAAAATTCGGGGAGTGTTTCAACTTTTTTCTTTTCTTCAGTTGAACAACTAAAAAAAATAAAACCGAATATTATTAAAATGATTTTTAAAGAGACGGAGGGTTTTTTAAAAAGCAAAGTCAATAATATTTTTATTTTTAATAGAACTACTTAACAAAATTTTCACAAAAATATTGTTTCAACAGATCAGCTAAAGATTTATTATTCAAATCGAATTTATTTGCTTTTTTAAGTAAATAAATTTTGAAAAGGAATAAACATTTCAGTTTTACCGTATTAATTATAAAAATTTCGTTAAAATGAAATTTATTTGTCCTTATCAAATTTTTGAGTTTTCCATAATTTTATTAATAACCAAAACCCAAAAACACCAGATAGTAAAAATATTACAGTCCCAACCCATTTCATATGCTCCCACTGAGAAACAATAGCTGCTCCAACAATTAATGCTGATAAAACTATGGAAATAGAAATTCGTTTACTAATATGATCCATTTTTTTCAAAAGCATATCAAGCCCTTGAAATTCTATTTGCATTTTTAGTTTTCCTTCTTTTGTTTTATAAATAATTTCGGAAATTTCTTTTGGAAGGTCGCGTATCAGATCAAAGTAATCACCAACAGTTGAAAAAATTTGTTTTCCAAACTTCGCCGGACTGAACTGCCTTTTTAGTAATTCCTTAGCAAAAGGTTCCATTTCTTTTGCAATATCAATTTTCGGATTCAGTTTTTCAGCAACACCCTGGATGGTTATCAATGCTTTGAGTAAAAGATAAATAGTCGGGGGAATTGATAATCCGAAATCAACAATAATGTCGATTGATTTATTCATGATGTCACCAAAATTCATTTCCTTCATTGAAACATATTGGTAATGTTTTAGCATATCGGAAATTTCAAACTCCAATTCATCGACACGGTCATAATGTCTTTTGCCTGATAATAATAACAATGCTTCAGTCAGTTTTGTTGCATCGCGTTGAATGTATCCCAAAACATATTTCCCAAGAAAATCCATGTGATAAGGCCGCAAAGTTCCCATCATTCCGAAATCAATAAAAACAATTACGTTATTATCTTTTATGAAAATATTCCCTGAATGAGGATCGGCATGGAAGAATCCATGTGTAAAAATTTGCTTAAACATTAGCTTTGAACCCCTGTGAGCAATTTCTATAGGATCGTCGCCGGCTTTTTTAAGGCCCTCAATATCATCAACTTTTAATCCATCAATAAATTCTTCTATAAGCAATCTTTTGTTAGAATGCTCCATAAAAACTTTTGGAACATAAATGGTTTCATCACCTTTAAAATTATGAGAAAACCTAAGAATATTTGCTGCTTCGTTTGTAAAATCAATTTCTTTAAAAATTGATTTGCCGAATTCTCCAACAACTCCAACAATATCAATTGCCTGAAAATCGGGATGGTTTTTCTGGATTCTCTTTGCAAAAAATTCCATCAAAGATAGATCAAGCCTAATGACTTTTTCAATTCCGGGCCGCTGTATTTTTAGTACGACTTTTTGTCCGGTTTTTAAAACAGCCTCATAAGCCTGAGCAATTGAAGCCGAAGCAATATGCTTTTTGTTGAAAGTTTTAAAAACCTCGTCAATTGGCTTGTTAAGTTGCTTTTCAATTTCGTTAACAGCTATTTCATCGGACATGGGATGAGCATCGTCTTGTAATTTTTTTAATTCATCACGCAATTCTTTTGAAACCAAATCGGGCCGGTCGGCAATAATTTGCCCAAATTTGATAAAAGTTGGCCCCAACTCTTCAATTGCAAGCCGAATTCGTTCATTTTTTGTATGAGATTCAATTTTTGCTAATCGTTTTTTAGATACAAAATGTTTTCCGAAACCACTTTTAGATACAAATGCACCAAAACCATATTTAATCAATATTGATATAATCTCCTGTCCACGACCAATTTGATGATATGCTAAACCAATTTTAGATATTTTCATGTTTTATATATAAATTAATATTTCTGTGATTTATTTTCATATTCTTTAAAGGTATAAATATAGGAATTTAAAAAGAAAACCTGCACTTTTATATAAAAAAAAAGGAAAATATAAAATATTAAATTTTAGTTTGATTATAAAATCTCATAAAAGGCTAATTGTCCGGCCGATACATCAGTTACCGGATTATCGAATACTAATAAATAAATTATTTAGCTTATGATAAAAATGATGTTATTCACTTTTTCGATTTCTAAGATTTGTTTTTGGTGAAATATTAGAAACATGAATTTCAAGGTCGCTGAGTAGATTATTTATTGAACGTATTTTCGATAATTCGATTTTATAAGCAGTTAAAACATAGGAAATTGTTTTGATTTTATTAATAATTTCCATAACATTTTCTTGATTAATTAAATCTTTAGTAATAAGCAAGTAATCAATTTGTTTTTGTGAAGGAATCAGTTTGCTTTCAGGATTATGATTTGAGATAAGATAATATGAAATTTCTTTTTTTTTATCATTAAAAATAAAAAATGAAAAATGAATGTTTTTTTTCTCTTTCTCTTTAGTGATTGAAAATTCTTTTGATTTTTTCAAATCAATACCCAATGTTTTATTTAAATAATAGGTAAGCCTATAATCTTTTAAATGACACGAAACACCTATCATTGAGTAGTATTCAAAATCTAATTTTGATTTTAATATTGCCATACTATTGACAAAGGTAAGAAAAAATCAGAATTTTATAATGAAATTTATAATTATAAATTGGCCTATTTGAATTGTATGATTTAAAATTTCTACAATTCAATTTTCGGACTTAGAGTGGTAAAAGTTTTTTCGGAAGCACTTTGTTCGGCAGCTTTAATTGAAAACCCCTGTCCCTTAGCATACGGTTTGTTATCAACATATACTTGAACAATATATTGTTTTGAAAAACCGGTTCCAATCTCATTAATCAATTTAAATTCTAATGATTTTTTTTCTTTTTGAGTCCACTCAAGAAGTTTACTTTTAAAATTGATATCGATGGTTTCAAGTTTATCAATATCAAAATGAACATTAATTACGTAATTGATAAGAATTTTTTTTGTAAATGAATATCCTTTATCCATATACATTGCACCAATAAAAGCTTCAAAAGCATTTCCTTTAATTGAATTATTTCTGTTTCCAATTTCAACTTTGGCAATAATAAATTTATCAAGGCCTAATTTTTTGGAAAGTTTGTTAAGTTGTGATCTGCTGACAATTTTTGATCTCATTTCTGTAAGAAAACCTTCGTCTTTGAAAGGAAATCTTTTAAAAAGAAAATCGGCGACAATACAACTTAAAACTGCATCACCAAGGTATTCAAGGCGTTCGTTGCAAATTTTTATTCCATTAATAATTTCAGAGGCAACTGACTTATGGCGAAATGCAAGTTTATATAAAAAAATATTGCGTGGATAAAACCCGAAAATATTTTTTATTGAAAAAAATAATTGTTTTTCTGAAGAAAAGTAAATTTTTATTAACCTGAATAAATTCAAGCGATAATCTATTATTTAATTTTTAAACTTTTTGAAAATAATTGAAGCATTATGACCCCCAAAACCAAAGGTATTACTTATAGCAACATTAATAACCCTTTCTTGAGGTTTCCAATAAGTAAAATTTAATTTATTGTCAATATTCGGATCGTCTGTAAAATGATTAATTGTTGGAGGAACTATATCGTTTTTAACAGTTAAAACTGTTGCAATAGCTTCAACAGCTCCGGCAGCTCCAAGCAGATGGCCTGTCATGGATTTTGTGGAATTAATATTTATTTTATAAGCGTGGTCACCGAAAAGATTTACAATTGCAATGGGTTCTGAAATATCTCCGAGAGGTGTTGATGTTCCATGAGTATTAATATGGTCAATATCATCAGGTTTAAGATTGGCATCGTCAATGGCATATGTCATGCATTTTTGAGCACCTAATCCTTGCGGATGAGGAGATGTCATGTGATAAGCATCAGCTGAGAGTCCACCACCCGCAACTTCAGCATATATTTTTGCACCTCTTTTTAATGCGTGTTCAAGTTCTTCAAAGATAAGGCCGCATCCACCTTCTCCTAAAACAAAACCGTCTCTATCTTTATCGAATGGCCTTGAAGCTGTTTTTGGATCATCGTTTCTTGTAGAAATTGCATGCATTGCATTAAAGCCACCGATACCGCCCTCGAATATTGAAGCTTCAGAGCCTCCCGAAACGAACATATCGGCTTTATTTAATCTAATGTAATTGAATGCGTCAACTAATGCATTTGCTGAAGAAGCACAAGCAGAGACTGTTGCAAAATTAGGCCCTCTAAAACCATATTTAATGGAAATATGGCCGGCAGCAATATCAGCTATCATTTTGGGGATAAAAAACGGGTTGAATCGTGGTGTTCCGTCACCTTTTCCGTACGACACCATTTCTTGAGTGAAAGTATTAAGTCCACCAATACCTGATGCCCAAATTACTCCAACTCTATCACCATCAATTTTTCCCAGATCGAAACCGGCATCTTTAATAGCACTATCAGCAGCAATGATTGCATATTGAGCATATAAATCTAATTTCCTTGCTTCTTTGCGATCAAAATAATCTTTGGCATCATAACCCTTTACTTCGCACGCAAACTGCGTTTTGTATTTTGAAGCATCAAAATGGGTTATATTACCTGCACCACTAACTCCATTTAGCAAATTGGCCCATAATTCATCGGTGTTTTTGCCTAATGGAGTCAGAGCGCCAAGACCTGTTACTACAACTCGTCTTAACTTCATGCAAATAAATTTTACTATTTAGTGTTATCTTCAATGTAGGAGATTGCATCACCTACTGTGCTGATCTTTTCAGCTTGATCATCAGGAATAGCAATGCTAAATTCCTTTTCAAATTCCATTATTAATTCTACTGTGTCGAGTGAATCGGCACCTAAATCATTTGTGAAACTTGCTTCCGGTGTTACTTCACCATCATCTACGCCAAGCTTATCAACTATGATAGCTTTTACTCTTGTTGCGATATCAGACATAATTAAATTTTTTATTATTAAACGCTGCAAAGAAATGAATTAAATAGAAAAAAAACAAATAAAAATTTTACATATTAAAAATCGACATAAACATTACTCTATAATTTAAATAAATAAACTATTTTTCAAAGGTAAAAAAAAATAAAATAAAAAATAAAAATTATTTAATAATTGTCATTTCTTCTATCAAATGGCTTGCTTCGGCAAATTTGTCAATCAAAAACAAACAATAGCGAATATCCAATGAAATATTTCTGCATTGTTCAGGGTCGTACATCAGGTCACTCATTGTTCCTTCCCAGCATCTATCAAAGTTGATACCTATCAATTGACCTTCAGCATTTAAAACAGGGCTACCAGAATTCCCTCCTGTCGTATGATTTGTTGCTATAAAACAAACATGCATGCTTTGGTCTTCATCGGCATATTGCCCGTAATCTTTATTATTATAAAGTTCTTTTAGTTTTTCTTCTACAACATAATCATAAATATCAGGGTCTTCTTTTTCCATTATTCCGCTTAGTGTTGTGAAATATTGATAGAAAACTGCATCGTTTGGCTCATATCCCGAAACTTTTCCATAATGAACTCTTATGCTTGAGTTTGCGTCAGGATAAAAACGTTTATCTGAATCTTTTTCCATTAAAGCTTTCATATATATTCTTTGAAGGCTGTCTAATTCGGTGTTATATTCAGCCAGTTTGGGCCTTATATTTTGGAAATAATAGTCGTATATACTTTTGGATAAAATGTAAGCCGGATCTTTTAGTATTTTTTTGTATTTTGATTTTTTATAGCTATCAAGAAATTTATTGACTTTCAAATCAGATGTCATGAAGGATTTTCCATAAATGTAATCGGCATAAAGCGAGAAGTCATTATGAAATTTTTTCTCAATAAAATTAAAAATACTTGGAAGCTGCGATTTATTGATATTTCTATGATAAGCAGTAAGCATTTCGATAAATATTTCTTTATCAATTGGCAAGTAATAATCTTTAAAATATCTTGCCGAAGATTTTTTTAAACTTTCAAGCGACTCTTCAATATTTTCTTTTGTTGATTTCTTCTCCTTACTAATTGATATTAAATCGTTGTACGACCGAGCATAACGAACTATTTCAATACCCAGTCCTGCTTCAATTAAATAATCAAATGAAAGTCTGACAGGTTTAAGTTGTTCGTATAATTCATTAAAACTATTTAGCAAATTTCCATACTTTTTCATTCTATTTGGATTTGCATTTGCCCATTCGAGGAATTCAGTTTCAGTTTGATTTTTTTTATTTAACCCGTCAAGTTTGTTAATTCCTCGGCTTTCACCAATCATTTTCTTCCAACCGTTGGCAATTCCGGCTGATTTTGATGCATACTGAATGCGAACCAAATCGCTATTGTTTCTTGCTTTTTCAATTATTTCAAGTCTTTTTTCTCTTAATTTTATTCTAACCGGATTTTCGATTTCGGTAATAAGTTCGACTGCCGAAGCGGGCAGATATTCCTGAGTTCGGCCCGGATAACCGAAGACAAAAGTGAAATCGCCTTCTTCAACACCAGCTATAGAAACAGGCAGGTGATATTTTGGCTTGTAAGGAATATTTGTTTCGGCATATTCGGCAGGCTGATTTTCTTCATTTGTATAAATCCTGAAAATAGAAAAATCACCTGTATGACGTGGCCACATCCAATTGTCGGTATCTCCACCGAATTTACCAATGTTAGAGGGAGGAGCACCAACAAGACGAATATCCTCGAATACTTCCGAAACTATTAAATAAAATTCATTACCATAATAAAAGGCTTTAACATTTGCTTTGTAATCGGTTCCTTCAACAGCTTCTTCCTCAACTCTCTTAGAATTTTCGGAAATAATCGAATCTCGTTCGGCCTCAGTTAAATAATCATCAACATTTTCTAAGATTTTCTCAGTTACGTCTTCCATCCTGATTAACATTGTTACGGTCAAACCCGGATTTGAAAGTTCTTCGGATTTATCCATTGCCCAAAAACCATCAGTTAAATAATCATGCTCAATTGAACTATGGCGTTGAATAGCACCATATCCACAATGATGATTTGTTAGAAGCAAACCCTGATCGGAAATAATTTCTCCGGTGCAACCTCTTCCAAATAAAACAATTGCATCTTTCAAACTCGAATGATTTATGCTGTAAATGTCTTCAGCAGAAATTTTCATACCCATATCCTGCATCTCCGATTCATTTAATGATTCGAGCAAAATAGGAATCCACATTCCTTCATCGGCTTTAGAATGTCCGATAAATAGAAAAATACATAGCGTGATAAAAATATTTTTTAAATGTTTCATTGTTAAATTTTTATATGATTAAATTGATTTATTGCAATATGGTGATAGCGTATGTCCATAAAGTTTTTTTTCTTTTAAAACCGTTAAAACGGTTAAATGGCTCCATATTTCATTAGCCCACGACTTAAGTCGTGGGTTGCTTAAAACATGCTGTTTCGAAAACCATTTTAATGGTTTATTAATAATATTATGGATGGACATTAATTTTTATTATTTCTTTTGTTCTTATAAAGCTTTTCTTTTCTAATAAACTTTTATCTCATTATTAATAAGTAATATTTTAAGGCATTATTGCCTCTATATTCTTATACCCTTATTTCCACTATTTCCCTTATTTCACAGCAATACAAGAAATTTCAACATCAACGTTTTTTGGTAATCCAGTTACGGCAACAGCTTCTCTTGCAGGTGGATTCTCAGGAAAATAATTTCCATAAACTTCATTCACTTCACTATAAATTTCCATTGAAGATAGGAAAATGGAGCATTTTACAATATTTGAAAAATCCATTCCTGTTTCTTTAAGAATAGCTTTTATATTACTCATAATTTGTTGAGTTTGTGTTTTTATGCTATCATTATTTAAATTACCTGTGTATGGATCAATTGAAATTTGTCCTGAAATATATAAGGTTCCATTAGCAAGAATTGCCTGACTATATGGAGCTATTGGTTTGGGAGCATCCGAAATATTTATTATTTTTTTCATTTATAAGGTTTGATTTTCGTGCAAATATAAAAAGACTTTATAGAAAGTAAACTGTCGATTGCCGACTGCCAACTGCTGACTGCGGACTTTTTAGAGTGACTCCGGAGGGACTCGAACCCCCAACCCTCTGATCCGAAGTCAGATATTCTATCCAGTTGAACTACGGAGCCAATTTGGCTGCAAAGTTAATAAATCACTTTAATTATAATCAGAAAATACTATGATAAAGTTAAGGCTAATCTACTATTATAATAAAAAATGTCTAATTTTGAATTTTATTTATAAAATTACTTAATTTTAAATTTATGTCAGAAAAGATTTCAAATACAATTAAACCGGGATTTGTTGCCGGAGATGATATTCAAAAAATATTCGAAATTGCAAAGGAAAATAAGTTCGCATTACCTGCTGTAAATGTTGTTGGTACGGATTCAATAAACGCTACTTTAGAAGCAGCCAAAGATGTAAACTCACCTATTATTATTCAATTTTCAAGTGGAGGGGCTGCATTTTATGCAGGTAAAGCTCTAAATAATGAGATTGCTCAAGTTCAGGGTGCAATTTCCGGAGCAAAGCACATTCATCAGCTTGCCGAATTTTATGGAATACCTGTAATAATTCACACCGATCATGCTGCTAAAAAACTGTTGCCTTGGATAGATGCACTTTTAGATGCGGGTGAAAAACATTTTAAAGAATGTGGAAAACCATTGTTTAGTTCTCACATGCTTGATCTTTCGGCTGAACCGATTGAAGAAAATATTGAAATAAGTAAAAAATATCTTCAACGTATGAGCAAAATAGGTATGACACTTGAAATTGAACTCGGGATAACCGGAGGAGAAGAAGACGGTGTTGATAATACGGATATTGATAGCTCAAGATTATATACACAACCTGAGGAGGTTGCTTATGCCTATGAAGAGTTAAGCAAAATTAGTCATAGATTTACAATTGCAGCAGCTTTTGGAAATGTTCATGGTGTTTATAAACCGGGAAACGTAAAGCTGGAACCAATAATTTTAAATAATTCTCAAAAATTTATTCAGGAAAAATTTAATACATCTAAAAATCCTGTAAGTTTTGTGTTTCACGGTGGATCGGGATCACCGCAAGAAAAAATTCGTGAAGCAATTTCTTATGGAGTAATTAAAATGAATATTGATACCGACACACAATGGGCTTTTTGGGATGGTGTGAAAAATTATTCGGAAAAATATCATGATTTTTTACAGGGGCAAATCGGTAATCCTGAAGGAGAAGATAAACCTAATAAAAAATATTATGATCCCAGAAAATGGTTACGAGAAGGTGAAAATTCTATAATTGAAAGATTAAAAATTGCTTTTAATGATTTGAATGCAATTGATAAGTATTAATATAAAAACATCATATTTTATATTGATTTATTAAAAAAGAATTATTACTTTTGAAAAAAAATAAATTTTTTCCTTAATAACCAAAGAATTAGGATTAAATAATTTAAATATATTTGTAATGACGACTTCTGATAAATACCCAAACTGGCAAGGGAAATTAATATTAATTGTTGAAGACGTTGAACATAATTATATGTTCTTTAGTGCCTTGTTGAAACTCACACATGCTGAGGTGAAAATAACAACGGATGGCTTACAAGCAGTTGAATTTTGTAAAAACAATTCAAATGTTGATGCTGTTCTAATGGATTTGAAATTGCCCAAAATGACAGGCCTCGATGCCATAAAAGAAATTCGAAAATTAAGGCCTAATTTACCAATTATTGCTCAAACAGCTTATGCCTGGATTGGACAAAAGGAAAAAGTTCTTAAGCTTGGTGCAAATGAATTTTTACCAAAACCCGTAAAAAAAGATGAATTACTTAGCACTATTGCTAAGTATTTGAAATGAGAAAACGTTTCTTTTGGTTTTAATTCATCTATTTTGAAGATGATGTATGGTCATGAACTATGCGCCAAGCATCCTTAGTTTTTTGAAAATAAAGTGTAAATAATCCTTTAGGGTCATCTTTTTCTCTATGCAATTCCCATCTTCCAAAAACTAAGGCATCGCTTTCTGAAATTACTTTAATATCAATTTCTGAGAATGTTAGTATGCCCATAATTGACTTATTCGGGTATGATTTTTTGTATCCCCTTAAAGTTTTTTCCCACCCATATCTAACATTTCCCCCGGAAGCAAATCTTAAAGAATCGGAACGAGAATAACCATCCATATACTTTTCGATATTCCCATTATTCCATGCTTTTTCTTGCTTGCTTAGCACAGCCATAATTTTATCCTTGATTTCTTGTTTGTCGAATGCAGTGTTTTGATTACAGGAAATAAGAATTAATGATAATAAAATTATTATGCTTATTGATCTTAATTTCATAGTATTAAATTTGTTTTCAAAGCTTTTTTATTTTGATAAAATTATACAAAATATTTAAGATATTATGTTTTATGCTTACAAACGATCGCCGGTTTGGAATCAAAACCTAATCAATTCCGATAGAAATCCTTCTTTTCGTCTTCTTGCAACTTCAATTTCCGAACCGTCTTCCATGATAACAAAACCTCCTTCGCCTTTATGGTATTTTTCAACAAAAGCAAGATTTATTAAATGTGATTGATGAACTCTGTAGAAGTGCATTGGAGTTAGCATCTCATCGTATTCTTTTAGAGTTTTTGTTACAAGAATTTTCTTTCCTGTTGCAAGGAAAATAGTTGTATAATTACTCTCGGACTCACACCTGATAATATCCTTTATTTTTACAAGATGAACTCCATTAACAGTCGGCAGGGCAATTTTTTCGAAACGATTATTGTTTCCAACCAATACTTCTAATTTTTTATTAATGGATTTAATATCCTCAATATCTGATAATCTGTTTACGGCATCTATCAATTTTTCAGGATCAATGGGTTTTAATAAATAATCAATTGCACTGAATTTAAAAGCTTTTAAAGCATATTGATCATAAGCAGTTACAAAGATTACTTTAAAATCAATTTCCTTTATTTTTTCAAGAAGATTGAAGCCTGTACCATCAGGCATTTGAATATCAAGAAAAACCAAATCAGGATTATAAGTTGATATTTTTTCAAGCCCTGATTTCACACAATCGCCTTCAGCAACAACTGAAATATTATTACAATACTTTTTAAGAAAATTTCTTAAAGTATTTCTTCCTTTTTCTTCGTCATCAATAATTATTGATCTTATCATATCGCTAAAATATCATTCAAAAATAAATATTTTTTTTAAATATCAAATTAATTTTGCCTGTTTTGTTTCTTGAAGTTATAAATTAAATTGAGATCAGGATTCTTCAAAAGGTATTAATATTTCAGCCTGAGTACCTGCTGCTTTTCCTGTTTCATCTTTAAGATCAATGATTTTTATTGAAATACTTGTTTTGCGTTTCTCGTTTAAAAGTTCGAGCCTTTCTTTTGTTACTTGAAGCCCAAGAGATTTACGCTTCGATGAATTCTTTTTCTTTTTTTCCATTGCTATTTCTCGGCCTACTCCATCATCTTTAATTATGCAACGTATTGTATTATACATAAGTTTGAATATAACATCAATTGTACCTTTGGTTTCTTTATACATAATTCCATGTAAAATTGCATTTTCAACAAAAGGTTGTATTAGCATTGGAGGTATTAATGTAAAATCGGTGACAATTTTCGGGTCAACAATAATATTAAAATCAAACTTATTGTTAAAACGAAGTTTCTCCAATTCCATATATAATCTCAAAGTACTAATATCATCTTCAATCGGAATAAATTCCATTCTGGAATTATCAAGAATATTTCTCATCAGAAGGGCAAATTTCGATAAATATGACTCGGCAAGAAATGCCTCATTTTCAGAAATAAAACTTTGAATAGAATTTAAGGAATTAAAAATAAAATGAGGGTTCATTTGAGTTCTCAGAAGTTTTTGCTCAATTATTAAATTATTTTTTTCAAGTTCGTTTTGAAAGTTTTTTTGACGCAATTTATAGCGTGCAAACAATAAATAAGCTGAAACACCTAATAAAAAAAGTAAAAATATCAGCGAGTAAGTTTGGATGCGTTGCTGTGTAATCTTTAATTCTTGCTGGCTTATCTTTAAACCCCTGATTTCCTTTTCTTTTGTAAGATTATTGATTTCATTTTCCTTTTTTTCAGTTTCATATTTGGTTTGTAATTCGGCAATTTGTTTATGAATTTCAGTTGTATAGAGACTGTCTTTTACCAATGAATACAGAATGCGATAATCTAAAGCTTCCTTATAAAACTTATTATCTTGAAAAAGAACAAAAAGATTATAATAAATATTTTGGATAAGGGGTTTAGCTTCAATTTCTTTTGCAATTTTTAGGGCATCGAAAAATGAGGCTTTTGCCTTTATAATTTGTTTTTGCTCGGCATAAACCGAAGCAATATTTAACATTGACAATGAAATTCCATAGTTAAACTTGATTTCCTTGTAAATATCTAAAGCTTGTGAAAAATTTTCATAAGCTTGTTCAACTTGCTTGAATTTTAAATAAATCAAACCAATATTGCTTAATGTATTTGCAACATTTATTTTATCGTTTGAAATTCTTTTTAATTTTAATGCTTGGTAATGATATTCAAGAGCTAAATCATTGCTGTCAATTTCTTGATAAATTACTCCAATATTTATTAAAGCATTTGCTATTGCATTGGTATCACTAATTTCATTAGAAATTTTTAGTGAATTAAGATAGTACTCAAGGGCTTTATTGTTTTCACTCAAGCTATTATAAATGTTTCCAATATTACTGTTTGAAATTGCGATACCCTTTTTATTTCCACTTTCTTCATTTATTTTTAATTGAAAAAGCTGATTTTCGATTGCTTTTTCATATTGTCCCATTCTATTATAGGTAACCCCGATATTATTATAACAAGCTGCCATGGCATTCTTATCATTGGCTTTTATACTAATATTTAACGATTTATTATAAAATTCAAGAGCTTTATTATAATTGATTAATTTTAGCAAATAAACACTGCCAATATCTTTTAAAATTTTTGCTTGTTTTTGTAAATCATTTTGTTCTTTAGCAATTTCAAGTGATTTATTATAAAATTCAATACTTTTTTCTGGAGAAACGACTTTATAAATATCTGCTAATTGATTATAAATTTCTTCCCTTTTATCTATTGATAATAAATTTTTATCAGCAGAATTAATCATTTTAGTAAGGCTATCAATAATGTTCTCAGATTGTGAACGACAATTATCGGTATCAAAAATGATTAGAAATAGAATTAAGAACAATGGAGAAACAAGTGTAATTATTTTATTTGAAAGTAAAATTATCCTCATAATGAATTTAAATAATTTTTTAAAAGTACAAAAATTGTAATTAATTTATTTTTATTACCTACCCTTTAGCTAAATTTTATTTTATTATCAGCAAACATGTACATATATTTCCTCTGAAAAAAAATTGAAATAAATAGGACAGAGGTAACCTCCGTATAAATTTTTTCATATGTTTGTGTATATTTATATGAAAAAATTTATGTCGGTTTGTAAGAAATTAAAAATTTGTTTTTGAACAAAATTATTAAAGCACATATAGCCTTATTTTCTGCAAATCTTATTTTTGGATTAAACTATGTTATTGCTAAAGGGATTATGCCTGATTATCTCCAGCCAAAGGCAATAATTTTTATTAGAACTTTTATGGCAGCAATAGTGTTTTGGATGTTTCACAGTTTTTTTATAAAAGAAAAAGTCCAAAAAAAGGATATTTTGAAGCTTGCATTATGTGCTGCTTGTGGAGTTGCTTTCAACCAAATTTTATTTTTTGAAGGTTTAAATTTGACTACAGCAATAAATTCTTCCTTAATTTTCACTTCAACACCTATTATTGTTTTAGTGCTCTCAATATTTTTGCTTAGAGAAACTATCACCAAAAATAAAATCATCGGGCTTATTCTTGGACTGGGTGGTGCCATAATACTTATTTTAAACGAAGGAAAAATATCTTTTGAGTCGGATACCTTTGTCGGCAATTTATTGACAATAATAGCTGGTACTTCCTATTCTATATATCTTGTCTTAATCAAACCTTTAGCGTTAAAATACAAACCTATTACACTCTTAAAATGGTTGTTTCTTTTCGGATTTCTGTTGGCTTCACCTTTCTGTTTTAATGACTTTTTGGAAACAAACTGGGAGTTTATTCCGTTAAATATTTGGTTATCTATACTGTATGTTGTTTTTGGAACTACAATAATTGCCTACCTATTAAACAACTACTCTCTGCGAACATTAAGCCCAACAGTTGTAAGTGCTTATATTTATTCTCAGCCCATCATCGCCACTATTATAGCCATGGTTTATAGAGGCGAAAAATTGTTTATTAACAACATAATAGCAGGGATTTTAATATTTATTGGAATTTATTTTGTGGGAATAAAAAAAAATCATAAAAAACCACCTGCTTATGAAATAAAAAGCAAAATAAAATAGTTTTATATATAATATATTAGAAAACTTGATGAAGAAAAGATTCAAAATGTTATTTGTTTTTCTAAAAATTGATTTTCATCTTTTGAATCAACATCTTTTAAAGCATTTTGACGAACGATATTTTTTTAAAGAAAAAAAATATCAGATATGTTTTTCTAAGTAATTTTTGTAGTACTTTTATAAATGAAATTTTTAACATAAATTTGAATTTATTTTTGTTTAAAAAAACAATTGATTGATGCTTTCACTTAAAATTTAAAAATGTTCGAATATGGAAAAAATCATTGTTGGAATTGACTTCTCAGAATGTTCGATTAATGCCCTCGAACATGCTATGGCTATTGCAAAAAATGCTAATTCCGTGATAATCCTATTATGGATAGAGAATACTAATGGTTCGACGAAGGAATTACGGATGAGTAAAAGTGAAGCCATTAAAAAGCTTGCTGATTTAACAGAAAAATATCAAAAAGAACTACTTAAATCAAAAATTGAATATAAAATTAGAAGCGGTGTTATTTTTAGGGAAATTGGAAAAGAAGCAAAAGAGAGTAAAGCTTCATTGATTATAATCGGGACACATGGTTCAGGAAACTCAAAAGACACAAAAATTGGAAGTAACGCTGCAAAAATTGTAACAAAAACTTTGTTGCCTGTAATTTCTATTCGCAAAAATGCTGATCCGACAAAAAGCTTTAAAAGAATTGTTATTCCGATAGACAGTACTATACAAACACGCCAAAAAGTGCCTTTTACAACTTATCTTGCTAAGCTTTTTAACTCTGAAATTTATATTTTAGCATTATTTTATTCTTCAGTTGATGCAATAAAAGAAAGAATATTAACGTATTCAAAACAAACGGGTGAGTATTTCGAAAGCGAAAAACTTAATTTCGTAGTCGAATCAATGGAAGCAAAAAATATTCCTGAATCATTATCAAATTATGCAAAAAAAGTTGATGCAGGGCTAATTATAACGATGTCGGAGCAAGAATTGCGATTTGTAAACATTTGGAAAGGCCCTTTTGCACAGCAAATGGTTAATTTATCGGATATTCCTATTTGTATTTATCCTACAAAATCAATTTACGATTATACGTCAAAAATCGATTAAAAGAACTAAATGCAGGATACTCGATATGGAATTTAAAGCCTTGATTCTGTCATTTTTAAAATAATCTCGGTGGCACCCTTTTTATCAAGAATATAATTTGAACAGCTTTTGGAACATTTATTATATTTCTCAATATTTGCAGAAAAAGCCTTAACATTTTCAATTAGCTCGGAATCGTTGTGGACACAAAAAGCAACTCCCAAATTAATCAGATCGTTTGCTTCCTGAAATTTTTTATAATTTGGGCCAAAAAATACCGGTTTTCCAAAAGTTACTGCTTCTAAAATATTATGAATTCCCACTCCGAACCCACCACCGATGTATGCAAATTTTGAATAATGATAAAGATGTGATAAAATCCCAATACTATCAATTATCAATATCTTTGAATTTTTAATTTCTTCTTTTTCAACTTGGCCTGAAAGTACATCAGAAAATAGTAATACATCTTTAAGAAATTTTTCTTTCAATAGTTTAATTCGTTCTTTATGAACTTCGTGAGGAGCAATAATAAATTTTAAATTTTCTGTTTTTTTATTTATTAAAGAATAAATAAGTTCTTCGTCAGCCGGCCAGGTACTTCCGCCAAGAAATATATCCGAATTATGTTTAAACGTTTCAATAAGAGGGAATGATTTTTTATTTTGAGATATTTCAAAAACCCGATCGAAACGCGTATCACCACTTATTTCAACATTTTCAATACCAATTTTGTTAAGCAATTCTTTCGATTCTTGGTTTTGGACAAAAAAGAAAGTAATCAGTTTTAAAATTTTCCTAAACCAAGAGCCATACCATTTAAAAAAATGCTGTTCCTTGCGAAAAATTCCCGACACAATAAAAACCGTTTTTCCTTTGCTTTTCAGAACTCTGAGGAAATTATACCAAAATTCATATTTCACAAAAAACACAATTTGCGGATCAACAATTTCCACAAACTTTTTTGCATTTTTTGGTGTATCTAAAGGAAGATAAAAGATGTAGTCGGCCACTGAATAGTTTTTACGAATTTCATAACCCGAAGGCGAAAAAAAAGTTAAAAATATCTTAAAGTTAGGATATTTCTTTCGAAATCCTTCAATTAAAGGACGTCCTTGCTCAAATTCGCCAAGAGAAGCCGTATGAAACCATGCCATTTTTTCGCCGGATTTGACTTCAGATTTAATCGATTTCAGTAAATTTTTTCTTCCTTTGGTCCATTGTTTTGCCTTTTTATTAAAAAATCCCGCAAAAAAAATCAGAATAGAGTATGATTTTATTACAAAAAAGTACAAAAATCTCATCTCCAAAAGTTATTAAAAATAATAGAAATCCCTTGGAGTCCGATTAAACACAGGAATTATCCACCCGACTTTAAAACCTGAAAGTATGTCAAAGTGATTTGAATTGTCTTTGCTCATGGTATCAAAATTAAAATCACGCCTGTTTTTTGTCCATGCCTGCACGAATTCAAAGCCGAAAAAGAAATTCACCAATCTTGAATTTCCATAATAAACATAACCAATAAATTCGCTGATACCAGGCCCGTAAGTCATTCTATCGTATCCTTTTTTATAGTCTCCACTAAGATTATAGGCATTATTATCGGTAACATCTATTCTTATTTTATGCTGAAAAAAACCAAGTCCACCAAGTATCATTATTCCTGAATTTTTATTTGGTGAGAGAACATTGAAAATCTTTCCGAATTTAGCAGAAATAAAAGTTCCGTTTTCATACATGTGAATATCGGCATAAGTTCCTCCAGAACTAATTACATAACCTTGAGATGTTGAAATATCTTTTAATAAAATATTTTCATTTTTAACATTATTACCAAATAAATAATTATATTCGAGTCCAAAAACAAAATTTCTCTTTGTTTTTATCATAAAACCTCCACCCACATTCCCATTACTTGAAAACTCTTTAACAAGGTTACCACCAGGGAATTGATAGGCGAATTCACCGTACATTGATGGAATAAAAATTGTAGAATCCTTTACATTTGATTGAGCAAAAGATAAAAATGATAATAAAATGATTCCGAAACTGAGTAAAATTGTTTTTTTCATTAATGAATTTTTCTAAAGTGTATTAAATCATTTTTTTTGTGAATAAAAAAATCATAATACAAAAATTAACGCAAAGATAATGATTTGAGTATTGACAAGAACTAATTCATGTGTATTTTCAAAAGTATTTATTTTTGTGCATTAATCATTTAAAAGTTGTTTTAATTTTCAAAAAATCAGTAATTGTGATTGTGAAATAAATAAAAACACAGATTTCCTGATAAACTAATTAAACATTCTGAATAGAAAGTTCCATTAAAAAAAGTAAAAGATTATTTCTGTTAACACAATAAACCCCATTAGGAACAAAACTTTTTAACAGGGCTTAGATCATGGAATTCAATTTTTATTTTTCATTATAAACATGAACATCAGTTTGTGGGAAAGGTATTGAAATACCTTCTTTGTCAAATAATTTCTTTACATTTTCAGTCATGTCATGGAAAATCCCCCAGTAATCAGAGGCATTGGCCCAAACACGTACGGCAAAATTCACTGAACTATTGGCTAGTTCAGAAACAGCAATGAAAGGTTTTGGGTCTTTCAATATTCTTTCGTCTTCTTCAATTAAACCACTAATTAGTTTTTTTGCTTTGTCGATATCATCACCATATCCAATCCCGAAAGTAAAATCAACACGGCGTAACTCCTCAGTAGAAAAATTTGTCATGGCACTATTTGAAAGTCCACCGTTGGGGATAATTATAGTTTTGTTATCAGGGGTTTTCAAAATTGTATTAAAAATTTGAATCTCTTTAACTGTTCCCATAAATCCTTGTGCTTGTATAAAATCTCCTACTTTAAACGGTTTAAATAATACTATCATAACACCTCCGGCAAAGTTTTGAAGCGTTCCCGTCAAAGCCGATCCAATTGCAAAGGTTGCAGCTGCAAAAACAGCAACAAACGATATCATTTCAATACCAACCATTGAAACCACACTTAATAAAAGCAACATTTTTAATACAATTTTTATTAGCGAACTAAGAAATTTCCGCAAAGTTAGATCAATATCACTTTTCTCCATTGCCTTGTTAACGTGTTTCATTAGATGCTTTATGAGCCATAGGCCGATAAAAAGTGTTATCAATGCAAACAGTAAGTTCAAGCCGTATTCTATCGCCAGCTTGTATAAATAGTCAAGAATGTTTTTAATTTCTTCCATAGCTTTATTTTTTTATAAAAATTAGAAATTATATGATAAACCTATCCCGAAGGTTTGTTTGATTTGCATTTTATCATTAGGTTTTACTGAGAATTTTTTTCCATCAACTCCTGTTCTTTCAATAAAAACATCGCCGGGCATATATGCAAAATGAACGAAGAAATTAGCTGCAAGCCAATTATTAATACTGTAATTTATAAATGTTTGCCATTGAAAATCAAGTTTTAGTTTCCCATTATAAATATTTTTATCATCTAAATAATTATAAAAAAAGTTCATTTTTGATTCGAAAGTCATATCGGTTCTTATTTCATCTTTAAAATAAAATTCAACGAAAGCACCTAATTTTAGTTTTGTTTTTTTGCCTGTACCTTTATCAATTGACCCGTCAGTAAGTGTGTCAGCTTTATCTACTCCAAATGCACCGAGATCGGCAAGCTCCTGATCTAAAACAAATATGTTTCTCAATGTGATAGGTGTCATTAAAATACTGAAATACTCAGCGGGTTTATAAAGCATACCGGGAGCAACAGTTAAATAAGCAGGTGCAAAAAACTTAGATATTATGGTTGAATCGTCGGGATAATTGTAACCATTAGTAAATTGTGTAGTTAAATTAATAAGCCCACTAACACTCCATTGTTTGGATATTTTATAATTAAATTGAGAATTCAATTCAATAAGATCCTCATTTTTTATTGGTTTATCGTATAAATCATTACTTAGAATTCCATACTTGAAATTCGCATTATTATTAATCGAAAAATTTTCTTTCGTATAATCGGCGTACAATTTCAATAAAGCTGTTCCCGACAGTGAATTTTCGCCACCGGCTGACCAATTTGTGAAGTTAGCCTGATTTAGAGTAAGGCTCCCAATGCCTTTGAATTTCCAAAGTTTGGGTAAGTCTGCTGCATTTTGAGCATAGATTACCCCACTGATAAGCAGTGTAATTAATAATAATGACCTTTTCATTTTGTAAATTTTAATTAATCCTAATTGACATCTATATAAATAATTATTTTTTAAAATCTATATCAAAGTACGAAAGATTCTTTTAATAAGATAAGTCGATCCTTAATCTTAATTCAAAGATACAAATTTATTACAAAATCAACTACTAAATTCTATAAATTTCAGATTCAATTTAAAATCAGTATTCAATCGCCTGAAAAGGAAAATCTTATATTTTTTTTGTTTTTCCATATCTTTCATTATTTCAATTATTGGAATTTATTTATAAAACTATTGTTTTTTATTTCCATATTTTCCTCATTTCAATTATAAAAGTTTTTAAATGATTATTGAATATTAAATTTATAGGGATAATTCTTTATTCAATTATCTGCCACCGAATTAGGTCGTTAAGAAAAAACCCGTCAGTATTAATTAAACTGACGGGTTTTTTTAAGTAACGCTTGTCTTCAAATCAAGCATTGACAGATTTTACTTATTTGTTTATCGTATCACAATTTTCTTTACCTGAGTAAAGTTCTTACCGCTAAAGTTTATAAAATAAACACCGGCAGGCAATCCCTTAAGATCAAGTTGTTTTTTTGTGATGGATTTTATTCCTTCAAATTCATAGAAACGATACTCATTTCCTCTCAATCCAATCACTTTCATTTGTAAATCACCGCTTATTCCTTCGATCAGGATATTAAATATTCCTTCGGAAGGATTTGGGTAGATTGATAATAATGGTTTATTGGAAATTTCATCCGAAATTCCGGTAATTGAAAAGTTCAACATACTGTAGTTGCCATCTTCATCTGGGAAAACATTGCTAGTATATGCATTTCCATAAGGATTTAAATATGAATATTCGGTCAAGATAAATTCTTTATTCTCACTCATATCCCAAAGTTTGAAAATAGGAGTATTACCGCTTTCGAAAACATTGCCGAAAACAGGAATGGAATTTGTAAGTATTTCCTCTGAATTAACAACACCTGCACCTACAAGTTTCTCACCATCATAAACAGCAATTTCATCACCGGCTACTAAGCCGTTAGCTTCAAAATATATTGTCCAGACGGGATCGTAAGGATTTCCATTTATAACTTTATAATGATCAGGGATTTCTGTTTTATAACCGCTTACATTATCTGATGCAACAGGATAGATAAGTTGGTCGTCACTGATCATTTTAACAAGGTAGCCTTCGCCGGGATTCATATTACCGATACCATTCACCCAAATTGGTCCTATTTTCCTGAACATTAAACCGTCTGAATTTCTTACAAATTCAAGATTTGGTAAAACACCTGCGAAAACATCGGATGTGCTCATTGGTTGGCCGGGCAAATAACTTATTATCTGATAACCTGTAACAAGATCAATAGGTGTTTGTGGATCGATAATATCACCAAGGATAAATAATTCATCGTCATAATTCATTTTGAATAAATATCCTTCGGTAGTAATCCAGTCACCAATATTATTAACCCAAACTGGCCCGATTTTTCGTAACATTAAACCTGCGGTATTTCTTATAAAATCAATATTAGGAAGATTATTAGATAGAACACTAAGCATATCGGGAGAATAGGGAATTAATCGGGTTGATACAAATTGATAACCAACATTAAGTGGGTATCCGCCCGAAGGAGTTCCTGTAAGAACGAAAGCCAGGTCAAGAATATCTTGTGTTACCGGATCATATAATTCATACCAGTCGATAGTACCTACCTGATCGCAATATACAGCATTATCGTTCCAATGTTCTATTGATGTTTTCCAACCAAGTTTGAAATCATCTGATGTTAAGGAAGAATTGATAACCAACCAGTAAATCGTACCTTCTTCCTGTATAAACGGATCTTCAACACCCTCAATATCTATCCTGTAACATGCTTGATGATTCATAGGATCATGATTACCGGAGTATGGATTAAACCAGCCCTGAATATTATCGAAAGCAGGGTGGTAACTAAATTCTCCGGGAACGAAATTTCGGTTCCACAATATATCTCCCGGCATACTGTATCCTGTGGGGCTTTGTTCGGCCGGAATATCTGAGTAAATAGAAATCTCAAAGTGTTCAATTACATTTTCAAATTCGTCGGGAATTATATCATTCAACCATGATACCCAGAAATGGAAACCATTAATCGGGCCATCTTCAATACAAATCCAGTCGTCGCCAAGTTTTGCAGGAGTTGTCATGTTAATATCCCAGCCATTTGGATCGGGGAATTGCAGATTTCCAATTTTAATATTAGGGATTGTATCGTTAATAAAGAATTTATAATCCTCGACTTCTCCTTCAAAACCAAAGCCGTCATATCCGATTCCTCCATTTTGATTCACTCTGAAGCGGGCGTAAGCATCACCTTTTAGAGCACTTGTGGGAACATTGAAAATTAATGGATTAAGGCCCGGTATAAGCGGTACATTAATAAATACATGATCAGATGGATCTGCCCATGAACCATTATTGTTAAAGTCAATCCATCCGTTAAGCAAGCAGTTTCCGTTTGAAATAAAATCAATATTTGCTATTTGACCGGGTATCAATGAACTTGTAAGCTTTACTCCGTCTTCGTCATCAATATTGTTTATATCGTCTCCCATTGCAAATATATCGGGTTGTCCGTCAAATTCGGTATCAATAAATTGTCCTAAGAATGTATATCCATCCTGTTTGTGATGAGCACCATTTGAAGTTTGCAAAGTCGGGTAAGGTTCATCGGGAGCATCGCCCCAATCATATTCTTCTGAAGGATTGGGATAACCGCTAATGTTGAAGGACAAATCCATACAAGTATCAGCCAAAGGATGTTCCATAGGATAACATAACATATTCCATACAGGAGGGCCTGTTTGCCAAACGGCAAAATCATTAAAATGATCCAGGCTGCTTTTCCATCCAAAAACATAATCTGTTCCTCCCTGAGGATATACATTAACGCCTAACCAGTAAATAGTAGATGAATCCTGAATAAAGGCTTCCGGTTCCGGTACAGTGAAATCCAATTCATAAACTGTCCAATCACCCGGGAATACAGCTTGTTGGATATGTGGCCAGTAAAACCATTCACCATCAGGTACGGGAGCATAATTAAACATCATATATTCTTCGGGTATGAATGAACGTTCCCAGAGAAGATCTTTTGGCTCGCTATAATTATTAGGCCCATTTGGATTATCCGACCATAGAGTGAGTTTGATATTTGGCATTTCTTCTTTAGATGGAACAATATCGTTTAGCCAGCTTCCCCAGATAGTAATATCGGTAATATAACCTGTTTCGGTACAACGGAAATCATCGGCAAGTAAAACATCACCCATACAATAAACATCAACCCCTGTAGTATTCAAATCGGGCCATTGAGGGAAGTGCATTTTGCTGACGGGAGCTTCAGTTATTTCTAAATCATAATCTTCAACTTCTCCATCGGGAGCAAGTCCTTCGTATGTTAATCCGGTTATACTACTAAATCTAAAGCGAGCAAAAGTAAAGCCGGGATTAATACCTGCAGGAACATTAAAAGTAAGCATATTAATACCTGCAATCAGTGGTTCATCGGTAAAAATTTGTTCATTTGGCCCATTCCAATCACCATTAATATCATAGTCGATCCAGGCATTTAAGTATCCCGGGCCGGAAGCAGTAACAGGTATTGTTACAGCAATGGCAGAAGATATTGATGAAGGTAATGCTACTCCCTGTTCATCATTATTGCCGTCGTAATCGTCTCCATCGGCAAGGAAAGTCGGTTGGCCATCGAATTCCTGGTCAATACTATTACCGAGATAATATCCACGTAATATTTGATGAACTGCACCATTGTTAGCCAAAAGTGTAGGGTAGCCGGGCATAGTAGGATCATCAGGTGCATCACCAAAATCGAAGCTTGGCAAAGTATTTAAATTACAGTTATTAGCTTCATTTAGCTCTAATATATCATCATAATAATCAGCACAAACAATAATTGTATCGCTACCAAAAGAATGTATTATTAAAGTATCGAAATAATCGGTATGAGATGCAGCAGGCGGTAAAGCCGGAATCCACATTGTGTCGATGAAAACGCCATCAATTTCTAATCCGACTATACTTGCAGGTGCAATTATGTTACCACCATTCAAAACTTCATAATGAACACGGTAATAAGGCTCATCAACCCACTCTTCATATTTCTCGGTAACAATAAGGTCAGGTAATTCGGGAGGTGGAATTACAACCGCCTGAAGTGTGAGAAGTGCCCATTCGGTCGATAGAATTTGTTCTCCATCGTCCCACCAGGAAGAAGGCCAAGAACCGTTTGAATTTTGTTCAGCAACTAAAGTATTCCTGAAATCAAGGTACCAATCGATAGTATTTGCCGGCCAATCGACATAATGAATTCCCAGCGCTTCCAATCCTTTCATTGCCGTGTACATTGCATGATAACCGGAAGTCGGCGACATCCCGGGGCCTCTCCAACCCGGTTCTCCAATATCGTACCAGTGCACTTCCATATAATCGAGGGCAGCCTGTACTCTTGGTGTGGTTACTACATCACCAAGCCATGCCATTTGCTGTATCATATTTCCTGTTCTGAGTATGTTAGTCCCCATCATATCACCATTACTTTCATAATGTGATCCTCCATCATCGGGATCACCATCAACAGGATTCTGAATGTTAGTTACCCAAATATTTAACTCTGTCCTCACAAAATTGGGAACTATTATTGGAGATGCAAGCGGAAGGCCAAAACCATAAGGTGGAGGGGCTTCTGCGTAAGCTAATCCAAGACTTGCATAACCTGAATTTGATTGATCGCTTCTATTGTCTTGATAAGGATCTCCCGAGGGATTATTACAATCTTGTTGGACATAATTCCATCCACCACGTCCAACTCCTGCATCGGTCTGTGCCCAGGCCATGTAGTCAACCACATCGTCTAATACCTCTGAATATGTCCAGCCATAAACCGGGCTTCCAACAACATCAACAATAGTATCAGGATATGTGCTGGCAGCAATTGCCATCGCAACAATTGAAGTCTCATAAGTTTCACGAGTATGCGAACTACCACAAGTACCTGCCGGCGAAACAAAATAAACTCCAAGTCCATCACCATCAGAATCCGGATTTCCGTGAGTTTGAGGTGCAATATTTATAATATGAGCATTAGCCATAATGTAATCCAATCCGTCCCTTACATTTTGATAAAATACATAGGTGGGATCAATAGGATAATAACCGGCTTCTATCGCATTGGTTTCAAGTTTGAGAACAGCAAGCCCGGTTTTTGCAATAGAACAGATATAATTAGCACAACAATTTCCCCATGACCCATCAGCATTTTGTTGCAATGCAAGCCACTGTTTTCCGCTTATAATTGCACCGGGAGTCATCAATAACCAGCAAGGGGCATGGCCATCGGTATTAATTTGAATTTCGTTTGAACCGTCAATATCAATAACCCAAATACCTCCGGTTGTTGTATGCTCAAATGCTATTTGTTCACCATTCGGACGCCAGTCAGCCAACATACCTAATTCTGTTGTAAGTTTTGTTGGATTTGTAGCATCAGAATCCATAATCCAGATACAACCATCTGTACCTGTGTAAGCAATCTGAGAACCATCGGGCGACCAGGTTGGGTATGTTCCAAATGTTGTAAGCTGAGCTTCTCCGGAACCATCAGAATTAATGATCCAAATACCATTTCCTCCTTCACCATAAAAGAGTATTTCATCGCTAAGGGGCGACCATTTTGGAAAGCTACCCGGAGTATTTGAAATTTGTGTGGCTGTTGAAGGATCGTCTGAATCCATCACATAAATTCTTCTATCGGTACCTATCTCCTGACAATCAAAAAAAGCAATTTGATTTGCAGTAGGTGACCATGTCGGACTATTTCCAAAATTCGTTAATTGCTCTTGCCCGCCAAATCGTCCTACTGTCCAGATACCATCGTTATAAAATTCACCGAAAGCAATTTTCTCTGAAATAGGTGAACCTTCACCATACCAACCATGGTCGGTAAGTTGTGTCTCATCAGTACCATCACCTTCTGAAACATATATTCCAAGCTGTCCGGGATCTGTTTTATGATAAATTAATTTACCGAAAGCTTCAGCTTGTGGTTCAATTATCACTTCATAATCTTCAACTTCTCCATCGGATGCATGGCCCCCGAACCAAATTCCAAATTCAGTACTGAAGCGGAAACGTGCAAAGCTTATACCCGAAAATTCTCCTGATGGTACATTAAAACTCAAATTATTAAGACCGGGAACAAGAGGTCTGTCCACAAATATTTGTTCAAAAGGATCAGACCAATTTCCGTTACCATTGAAGTCAATCCAGGCATTAAGGTTTCCATTTGTGGAGGCTGTAACTGCAATAGTAGCCGTACCTCCCGGAATGATAACCGAAGTAAAAATAACTCCGTCCTCATCATCGATGCCGGTATTGTCATCACCCAAAGCCTGTGATTCAGGTATTCCATCAGCTTCATCGTCGATGGCTACACCTAAATTAATGCCGGAGACAATAGTATGAAATGCACCGTTATTCCCGGATAAGGTTGGATAACCGGGTGTTACTACATCATCGGGTGCATCACCCCAGTCGTATAATTCAAAAGCAACTTCCGGGTACATATTATTAATAAAATAACTTTTAGCTTCACTATTAGTAATTGTCGTGGTGAAAAGTCCACATAAAATTTCATTATAGGAAAGCGTTTTTGAATTCAGGGAATTTTCCCAGCAGATGTTTTTGCCAACAATTTTGGCATCATCATTTTCCACTTGTTCTGCTAATACATTTGTAATAACAAAAAGAAGCAGAAATAATACACTTGTAAATTTTAGTTTTTTCATACTTTCTAAATTTTTAATGAATAATTATATTTATATTTATTGATGACATGTGTTTTTATTATTTTGTATTTAAAATTGTTGGGATAAATAAACATTATATAATATTGATAAATAATCCATTTTTTTATTCATACATACTTTTTCCATTATCAGTACAAAAATAAAGTTATATGAAGCGTGAATCAAGTATGATTTAGAATTAGGAAGGTTTGAAGTGATAAGCGGTAGAATTTTTCAATTATTTGAAACAAAAATTAACCTTCTGATAACAAGAAAAAGATTACTTTCAACCTTTTTATGCATAGTAATACACATGCTTGTCAGGATTTTTTTAGAAATATCAGGTACAAATCCTGAGAAAACAGCTTAACAAAAAAGTTTATACGGGTGTTGGCTATGATAAAACCGATTGCTCCGGATTTTCAATCTGAAATTATCGGTTGAGTCAATATGCTAAATGTTTCAAACGAGATATTTGGGTTACCCGATTAGAATCCGAACATTTCTAAAACCTCTTTGCAGGATTCGGGTGAAGTGCTTTCGAACAATCTGATAGTTTTACTATTAATTTTCTTAACACCAAATTTTTTAGTCGGTTTTTCAATTAAAATGATATTATTTTCAATATCCTTAATATCGAAGTTTTTTAAAAGGAATTGGTCCTGGTCAGATTTTTCCCGGAAAATGATTTCCGCAAAATAGATTTTACAATTATTACTTTTAAAAGGTAAATAGTAAATTGTATAATCATCAAAATCTTCAAAAAGGCCAATCCATTTTGAAATTCCGTTTTGTAATCCGAGCCTTCCTTTTATTAGTTTACTATCATTTAGGCTTAAATAATTTTTATTACAATTTTGAAAAACCGGCAATTTAAATTCACTTGCTTTTACTTTTTCAAGGATTTTTTTTCCGGTTTCAAGGCAGGCTGCATTTGCTTTATCTGATCCTTTTTCGTTGGTAATTGAAATATAAATAGGGCCTTTTGCTGACTGATATTGATAATTATTCTGACAATCGGGACAGATTAAAGTATCAGAAAAAAGGCAATGAAATTTCTTAATGCTGTAAATTCCAAAAGCTGATTCCTGATCGCCCATTAGATATATTTCGGCTTTTATAATTTGATCATCTAATTTAAACTCCTGAAC
Source organism: Bacteroidales bacterium (assembly GCA_016342645.1). Taxonomy (GTDB): domain Bacteria; phylum Bacteroidota; class Bacteroidia; order Bacteroidales; family JAEINX01; genus JAEINX01. The sequence goes on from JAEINX010000010.1 coordinate 31,654, forward strand.
TCGTAATCCTTTAAATCCATATTCGAGATAAATATCGGCTCCACCATTCATGTAACCCCAAAGCGAATTACCGTTAAATGTCTCGTTTCGGATTATTTCACCATTTTTTAAATCAGATTCTGTAAGCTCAGGAATATTGTTATTATCCTGTCCAATTGCTGAAAGCATGCAAAAAAACAAACAAAACAGAATAAATTTAATTATATAAAATTTTGCCATTCTGTTTTTAAAAAGCTTTTTATTTGTTAAAAAATAAGTTTATCTATTAAATATTTATCTTATTAAGTTTTATTTTTTCCTTATCTGCAATACCCAATCCGAGGTCATGAGCAATATCTAAAAATTTTCTGCCTTTAGGAGATTCTTCTTCCTGTACACCTTCGGCAATTCTCTTCTTAATCATAATTTCGTAACCTATTCTATCGACAGCTACCGGATCAGAGCCGATAAGAATAGTGTTAAAGTTGGTGATAAACTGAGGGTTAGCACCGGGTCCTCCATCAAAACAACCTTTAATTCCGTCAACAATGTTTAGAACAACCTTGTCGCGAAGTGGTGGAAAAACACAAACTTCGGCACAAGTCTCCGACCAAAGTGGTTTATGTAATCTGCCCGTATTAGTAATTGCACCATAAGCCAGATTTTTTAGACAAAGACTAACAGTAGGCCCAGCATTTTTTAAAATGGGTACGTTGATGATTTTATCAACTTCTTCGGTACAGATTTTTGAAAAATATGATTCTTTGCCATTGTTAACCATATAAGGCAAAGTGTAAGCATCATATTCTTCTTCACAATCGGCCCAATAATACCAATTTTTATCAATCATTTTTTCGCCGTAAAGAATGCCATCTTTATCGAAAAAACTACCATCGGCATCTTGTTGCTCAGTTCCCCTGATTTTTATTCCCGGATAATTTTCTTTAGTAAAACCTGTTTCGTGCAACTGCATTTCACGCCTGTCCCAAATCACCAAATTATCTCGCGGAATTCCTGCTTCCTCCAATTGTTTAACAATTGATTTTGTAACAGCATGGCTGGTAGAAAGCGTTTTCCCTGCTACGGGATTAACTTTCAGTCCAATTCGTTCAGTTGGCGAAACAAATTGTAACCATGCTTCCTTAAGCGTAGCTGCACCTGTCAGGCTTAACATGCCATCTTTTATCATTTCGTAAGCTACTTTTTCAACCGGAGCATTATCAACAAAACAGTCTTCGCTTACAATCTGTACAACTTCTCCGGGATATTTTCCGGGCATTGATGTTTTTGTCCGCGGATATTTCATCGCATCAGCAATGTTTGTAGCGGTTTTCATTTTTTCTTTTTTATCTTGAGCAGTAGCCTTTTTAAGAACTAATGGTGACATTATTGTTGCACCTAATCCACCAATTGCAGCTATTCTGAAAAAGTTACGCCTTCCGAGTTTATTTTGTTCTTTCATTTTTTATTGTTTTTGTGATAATACAATTTTTAAAATGTAAACATACAGACTATTATTTATCAATTCGCCACCTCTACTAAAAGCGTTTATTTTGGTTTTCCCGGATAACCTAAAAATGACCTTGCAGCCCATCCGGCTTCATACATTGCCATAAAACATTTGGTAAATGATTCAAGACCATCAGTCAAATCCCAAGTTGGAAGCATAACAATAACCGAAACATCGTGCGCAGGATCATAAACCATTAATGATAAATAACCGTCAATTGCACCATTATGACCCATCCCAAGATTCTCAACATGAATACAACCGAGAGAATAGCCATCATTTGCTGCAGAAACATCATTTTGCATCAATTCAACACTTTCAGGAGTCAATACATTTTCTCCTTTCATTAGTGAACGAATATAGGTATTCAGGTCTATCATGCTTCCATAACCGTTTCCTTCGGCTACGTGTGCACTCATATTATCTAAACAATTGATTTCAACCTCACCTGATTCGTAAATAATACTGCAACAAAAAGGAAGCGACATTTCATTGTCTTCAGCTATATATGGGAAATCTAAATCTAAAGGTACCGCTGTAGATGAGCCATAGATATAATCTTTTAAATAATCATTATATGTTTTTGCTTCTCCACTATGAAATGAATAAACCCGCGCAATGATTTCTCCCAGAATTGTATATCCGGTATTACTATAATGATATCCTGTACCGGGTTCAAAATAAGAAAGATTGTGAATCATGTCTTGTTCTACCAACTCTTCAGCAGTAAATTGATGATTTGGGTCAATTGTTTCTTTATATTCTACATAACTTTTACCATCGCAATCTGGAACGGTGTCATTATCAACGTCATAAACACCTGCTGCATGTTGAAGCAATTGTTCAATAGTAATGTCGTTTTTATAAGGAATATTCCATTGATCTGCTGCCGAAACATAAGGGATTTCACTTTCTGGGATAGTGTCAATTATTTTTGCTTTATAATCCAGCCAGCCATCTTCAAACATATTCAATATTGCTGTTGCAGTAAAGTTTTTTGTATTACTTGCAAATCGGAATTTTGTTTCCGGATAAATAAATTCTTCACCATAAGCAGCAGAGCTGATAAAATATCCGGCTTCTGAGTTTTGAATTAATAAATTTAGCGTTGGTATTTCTTTATTTAGAGAAACTTCAAGCGAAACTCTAACAGAATCCACAACTTCATATAATTGTTCAACAATGCTTGGGTCATCTTTATCTTTCTTGCAATTTTGAAATAGAACTGCAATTATTATTAGGACTAAAAAAAACGATTTTTTCATAAATTCTTGCTTTTAAGGTTTTTAAAATTATTAAAAATAATTTTCAAATTTATAAAAAAAAATGATTAAGTCGCTATTTATTTATTAAATAAACTATCGTTGATGAGTAAAGTTTATTAAATAGTGATTTTAAAATTTTATACTTTTGCAGCAAATTTATTTCAATATGACTGTAAAAGAAATCAATAAAAAATATTTACTAAAATCAATTAAAAGCGGGAAAACTTTTAAAGATAGCGGTTGGATGCTTGATGCTCCGGATGAAGAAATTCCTACTTTGATTCAAGCGGTTTACAATAAAAAACAAATTGAAGTTAAGAATGATTCTTTTGGTATTTATAAATTTGAAGATTGGCTTCCGATTTGTAAAAAGTTAAACGGTTCATCAGCACCGGTTACTTATAAAAGTAAAGGCCTTGCAAAAAAATTTGGATTAACAAATTTATATATAACTTTTAGTGGTTATTGGCCTGAAAAAAATGCCTTAATGAAAACTTGTTCATTTAAAGAGACCGAAGCTTACTCTGTTTGTGCAAGGATGAATAATCATCAGGAAAAAGTATTGGTTGTTGCTTCGGCCGGAAATACGGCAAGAGCTTTTGCAAGAGTATGCTCGGATAATAATATTCCTTTATTGCTTTGTGTACCTGAAGATAATATTAATGAACTATGGTTTGATGAACCAATTAACGACAGTGTAAAATTAATTGTCAGTCGATCGGGTAGCGATTATTTCGATGCAATACATTTGTCGAATCTTGCATGTAAATTAGATAATTACTTCCCTGAAGGAGGAGCTAAAAACGTAGCTCGCCGCGATGGAATGGGAACTACAGTTTTGTCTGCTGTCACAACAATCGGTAAAATACCAGAGTATTATTTTCAAGCTGTCGGAAGTGGAACAGGTGCAATTTCTGCTTTGGAAGCCAACCAAAGATTGATTGAAGATGGGCGTTTCGGAAATACTAAAATGAAATTAATGGTTTCACAAAATCGGCCTTTTGTACCACTTTATGATGCATGGAAAATAAAATCGCGAGAACTTCTTCCTTTTGATGATAATGAAGCCAGAAAACAAGTAGAAGAAATTTCTGCAAAGGTCCTTTCTAATCGAAAACCTCCTTATTCAATATTCGGTGGATTATTTGATGCACTAATGGAAAGTAATGGAGAAGTTCTGACTTCAAGCAATGAGGAGGCTCAAATAGCTGCTAATATTTTTGAAGAATCAGAAGGGATTGATATTCACCCTGCTGCTGCAATAGCTACTGCAACTTTAATCAATGCTGTTGAAGAAAAAAAGATTGATAAAAATGCTCTAATTATGTTAAATATTACAGGTGGTGGTGAAAAAAGATTTATGAAAGACAGGAATTTGTTTTATCTTAAACCAATATTGGTTTTTGATATTGACCCTGATTTAGAAGAAATAAAAGAAAAATTAGAAGGGCTTTTTAAATAAACATTGTAAGCATTAAACAATGTTACAAATTTTAGTACACTAAATCTTTAATCGATACTTAAAGAAACAAATTTCACTAATTATCGCTAATTTATAACGATAAAACCCTCGCCATTTCGAGTAAAGGTTTATTGATTTCCTGATGAAGTTTGGTAGCTTTTTCGAAAGGAGTAAAAACCACTTTATTATTCACTCTTCCTACCATAACTCCATGGTTTCCTTTAAGTAATGCTTTTACAGCATGATAACCGAGAGTACTTGCCAATACTCTGTCAAGACAAGATGGTGAGCCACCCCTTTGGACATGCCCGAGAATAGTAATTCTGGTTTTAAAATCAGGGCATTTTTCGTTAATAACTTTTGCAACTTCAAAAGCTCCACCTGAATCATCGCCTTCGGCTACAATAATAATTCCCGAAGTTTTATTTTTTCGCCAATCGTGGCGCAGTTTGCTTAAAAGGCTGTCAATATAAGTTTTCGATTCAGGAATTAAAATATCTTCAGCACCGACAGCTATACCACTTTGCAAAGCAATAAATCCTGCATCACGTCCCATAACTTCTATAATAAACAATCTGTTATGCGAATAAGCGGTATCTCTAATTTTATCAGCGGCTTCAACAACAGTATTTAGAGCTGTATCGAAACCAATTGTATAATCGCTTCCGTATAAATCATTATCAATAGTTCCGGGCATTCCAATAATCGGGAAATCAAATTCTTTGCTAAAAATTTCAGCTCCCGTAAAAGTACCGTCACCTCCGATTGCAACAAGAGCATCTATTCCTACATTTTTCAAATTCTGAAATGCTTGTTGCCTGCCTTCAATTGTGAAAAACTTTTCACTCCTTGCTGTTTTCAAAATTGTACCGCCACGCTGAATGATATTTGAAACAGAAGAAGTTTCCATTTTGACAAAATCGCCTTTAATCATCCCACTATAACCCTGCAATATTCCTATAACTTCGATATCGTTATTTATTCCAGTACGTACAACCGCTCGTATTGCGGCATTCATTCCGGGTGCATCGCCACCTGACGTAAAAACACCTATTTTCTTAATTTTTATCATTTAATATTATATTTCTGTTTTTTGCTTCCTTCGTAAATATCAAAACGCAAATACCTGCATTCAAGTTGACCGTTATAAAGGGCTATTCTTCTTGAAGGCCTTAAACCAATATATTTTAAAGCATTGAAGTCGGAGCTAATTAACCATGCCGAATAACCTGCATAATTCTTCTTCAAACTATCGCCGATTTTTTTATAGAGTTCGATTTGATCATTTACTTCCATACGCTCACCATAGGGTGGGTTTGTGATCATAATTCCCTTTGCTTTTGGCGGTGTTTGTTTTTCGATAGAATTATGAAAAAGAATAATATGGTTTTGAAGGTTTGCGGCTTTCAAATTCTGTCTTGCTATTTCAATTGCTTTGTATGAGCGGTCAGAACCCACAATTTCGAACTTAAAATCACATTGTTTTGAAGTTTCATCCTCAGTAATTTTTTTCCATAATTTTTTATCAAAATCATTCCATTTCTCGAAACCGAAGTGGCGGAAAATTCCCGGCGAAATATTATTTGCAATCATTGCTGCTTCAATCAATATCGTTCCCGAACCACACATAGGGTCAATGAAATTACAATCTTTCTCCCAGCCGCTTAAAAGTACCATCCCGGCTGCAAGTATTTCATTTATTGGAGCTTTATCGGTAAGAATTCTATAACCGCGTTTATATAAAGGATCACCTGAACTATCAATAGAGATGGTGCAATCATCTTTATAAATATGAATATTTATTCTAAGGTCAGGATTTTTGACATCAACCGAGGGTCGCTTCCCGAATTTCATACGAAATCTATCGGCAATGGCATCTTTAGCTTTCAGTGCCACGAATTTGGTGTGCAAAAAAACCGAACTGCCAACCGTTTCATCAATGGCGAATGTTCCGTTGAGATCAAGATATTGAGGCCAGTTGATTCTTTTTACATTGTTATAAAGCTCATCGGCACTATTTACTTTAAATTTTGCAATTGGTTTTAATACCCTTAAGGCTGTGCGGCAACAATAATTGGCGCGATACATAATTTCTTTGTCGCCCGTAAAACTGACTGCACGTTTTAATAATTCAATATCATCGGCACCAATGGCCTTGAGTTCATCGGCAAGAACTTGCTCAAGCCCAAATAGTGTTTTCGCAAGTAATTGGTTATATTTTATGTTTTCTTCCAAAACTTTTTTTGCAAAAATAGGAATTATTTGCGTCTGAAAGAATATAGTTGGGAATCAAATTTCTCAACAATTTACGAATTACTATTTTTTACTTTTCGGCATCTGAAGTTCTTTTTGAGATAAAAAAATGAATATTTATTTGCGATTCGATGATAATGTCTATTTTTGTGGCAAATTTGAAAAAAATGAAAAAGAAATTTATAATATTTGCTTTGCTAATTTTGTTATTTAGTATATATTCTTGTGAAACCGATGTTGATATTATCGCAGATTATGAGGAAATTACAGTTGTTTATGGCTTGCTTAGTATTGACGATCAAACAACATATTTACGAATCAATAAAGCTTTTTTAGGAGAAGGTAATGCCTTGTTGATGGCAAAAGTTCCCGATTCAAGTAATTTTTTGCATCAATTGGATGTTACTATCGAAGAAATGGATGGCAATATAGTTAAAGAAGTGTATGATTTCACGATAGATACTATTTACAATAAAGATACCGGTATGTTTTATAATGAATATCAAATTTTATATAAATCTGATATTAACTTAAATGATGATTATAAATATAGATTAAAAATTGTAAATAATGATTCTATTATATCTGCTGAAACAGAAATAGTTCATGATTTTTCAATAAGTAAACCAAGCTCCGGTTCAAATTATGTTAAATTTATTCCAGACCTAAATAGTACGCTTAAATGGGTTTCAGCAAAAAATGGAAAACGCTACGAAGGAAAAATAATATTTAATTTTAAAGAAAAAGAATACAACTCTCCAAATCCGATCATCAGATCAATTACTTGGAGTTTAGGATCATTAAAATCCACTAATACTGATGGTGGAACAGATATGGAATTTACTATTTCAAATAATTATTTCTATGAATTATTAAAATACAATGTTCCATATTCTGATGTCCAAAAAGAAGAAAATGTTGAATATCGTATTGCTGATTCAGTTGATTTCATTTTAACAGCAGGTGGTGAAGAACTCAACACATTTTTGGAAGTAAACGAACCTTCGTATAGTATTGTTCAGGATAAGCCGGAATATACAAATGTCGCTAACGGAATCGGTATTTTTTCATCAAGAAAAAATGAAATCCGTAGAAAGTTAATACATCCTGAAACAAAAGAGGAAATCGTGAAATTAAATATAAAATTCTTAACTAATCCTCCGACAAAATAATATAGTCCGAATAATAAAAAACTTTTTCGTTTAAAATTACTGTCGTTTTGTCATAAATATTGACAGGCTGTTTATTTAAAAATTTTCTTTGTATTTTTTGTTGTGTAAAATTTATATTCGGTAAATCTGAGCTTTACATAATTAGTATAAAACAATCCGACTTCTGAACTATCATTGATAATCACAGACTTTTTATATAAAATTAATGATGGCATAATCATTGATTAAGGCAGTATGACAAAAATTAAATCGAATTTAATAATTAAAAATAAAATAAAAATGGGAAAAATAATTGGAATTGATCTTGGAACGACAAATTCTTGTGTTGCTGTAATGGAAGGTGCCGAACCTGTTGTTATCCCTAATAGCGAAGGAAGAAGAACAACACCATCAATTGTTGCATTCACCGATAATGGTGAGAGAAAGGTTGGTGACCCTGCAAAACGCCAAGCAATTACTAATCCGGAACGCACAGTATTTTCAATTAAACGGTTCATGGGTGAAACCTATGACCAGGTGACAAAAGAAATAAATAGAGTTCCTTATAAAGTTATAAAAGGTGATAATAATACCCCAAGGGTTTTAATTGGGGACAGAAAATATACTCCTCAGGAAATTTCTGCAATGGTACTTCAAAAAATGAAAAAAACGGCAGAAGATTATCTTGGACAGACAGTTTCAGAAGCAGTTATTACTGTTCCTGCCTATTTTAGCGATTCTCAACGACAGGCCACCAAAGAAGCCGGCGAAATAGCAGGACTTAATGTAAAAAGAATTATTAATGAACCAACTGCCGCTGCTCTTGCTTACGGTTTAGATAAAAAACAATCGGATGTAAAAATTGCTGTTTTTGATTTGGGTGGTGGAACTTTTGATATCTCCATTCTTGAATTAGGCGATGGCGTTTTTGAAGTTAAATCAACAAATGGAAATACACATTTGGGTGGTGATGATTTCGATCACGAAATTATCGATTGGCTTGCAGACGAGTTTCTTAAAGATGAAAACATTGATCTCAGAAAAGATCCGATGGCTTTACAAAGACTGAAAGAAGCAGCCGAAAAAGCTAAAATTGAGCTTTCAAGCTCGACAGAAACAGAAATAAACTTACCATATATAATGCCTGTTGACGGTATTCCAAAGCACCTTGTCAGAAAACTGACCAGAGCTAAATTCGATCAACTAACCGATCACCTTGTTCAAGATACTATTGAACCATGTAAAATAGCTTTGAAAGACGCAGGTTTATCAACAAGCGATATTAATGATGTTTTATTGGTTGGTGGTTCGACAAGAATACCTGCAATTCAAAATGTTGTTAAAAATTTCTTTGGAAAAGAGCCTTCAAAAGGTGTAAACCCTGATGAAGTTGTAGCTATTGGAGCAGCAATTCAAGGTGGTGTTCTTACAGGCGAAGTTAAAGATGTTTTGCTTCTTGATGTAACTCCTCTTTCACTTGGTATAGAAACATTAGGTGGAGTAATGACAAAACTTATTGAAGCAAACACTACAATACCTACAAAGAAATCGGAAGTATTTTCAACCGCAGCCGATAATCAGACATCAGTTGAAATTCATGTTCTGCAAGGCGAACGTCCAATGGCAAACCAAAACAAAAGTATAGGACGTTTTCATCTTGATGGAATTCCACCATCGCCAAGAGGCATTCCTCAAATCGAAGTAAGTTTTGACATCGACTCGAATGGAATTTTAAACGTTGCGGCAAAAGATAAAGCTACAGGAAAATCTCAAACTATTCGTATTGAAGCATCCTCAGGATTATCTGACAGCGAAATTCAAAAGATGAAAGATGAAGCTGTTGCAAACGAAGAAGCCGATAAAAAAGCGAAGGAAGAAATCGACAAGCTTAATAGCGCCGATGCTCTGATTTTCCAAACAGAAAAACAGCTTAAAGAATATGGCGATAAAATTCCTGCCGATAAAAAAGCTCCAATCGAAAAAGCAGTAGCCGATTTGAAGGAAGCTCATAAGAGCAAAAATATTCCTGGTATTGATGCAGCAATGAATACTTTGAATACTGTTTGGCAAGCTGCCAGCGAAGAAATGTATAAAAATACTCAAGCAGATCCAAATGCTGCTCAGGGACAACAACAATCAGGTCCTACAGGACAAGCTCAAGAACCTAATCAGCCTTCATCAGGTGATGATGAGGTAACTGATGTTGACTTTGAAGAAGTAAAATAAATATTTCTGATAATAATATCTAAACTGAAGGACAAAGTGAGGGAAATAATTTCTTAATCTTTGTCCTTTTTTTGTGAGAATTTATTAAATCGAATTTTCGTAAGCTTTTGAAATATTATAAGTTGCTTTATCAAAAAACAACATCATTCTTCTTTCAAGCTCAAGGGCCATATAAATGTCAATTGCTTTAGTCCACATTCTTCGCGAAAGCGCATATTCCCAAATATATTTCCTTATTAAGCTCAACGAACTGATAACTTCGCTTAACGCAAAACCCTCTTTTTGACGTTCATGCCCAAGTTTGAAATAAAAATCTCTGATGTCATTTCTATCATAATTTCCGCTTAGCCATTTACAAAATTGTGAAACAACTATTTGATTTCTATCTAATAATTTTTGTTTGTTAAATTTATGATAATGTGGGGTAGATCTGTTTTCTCTAACATCTTTTAACCACAATACGGCTATTGACTTTGAATTTTTTTCAATTAGTTCAATTAATTTATTTGAAAGCAAATTCTTATCTTTATTTTTTATATCGTTTTTATCTAACGAAAGAGAAAACGAATCAATAATTGCCCAATATTCTTTTTTCGTTTTTATATAAGAATCTATTGCTTTGGTGTTTGATAAAAAAGCAAGTTTAGGGATTTTTTCTATTGAAAAATATTTTACCGCAACTGCGTCATCGCCGGCTTCTAACTTTCCTCCGGTTTGCTCTACTTCAAATGAAAGAAAGATTAAGTCGCCGTATAAATAATTTGTACATGAATCAGCATCAACAAAAGTTGTGATCTTAGCCTTTACACCGGTTTCTTCTTCAAGTTCTCGGAGTGCGGCAACTTCGATAGTTTCACCTGTTTCGGCAAAGCCTGATGGTAAGCACCACATTCCTTTGTAAGGTTTATTGCCTCTTTTTACAAGCAATATTTTTCTGTCCTTTTCCAGAATTGTTGACACAACGGGTAATGGATTATCATAGAAAAAGAGATTACAAGAGTGGCAATATTCTCTTAAAATATCATTTTCCATTTTCTTAGAAATTTTTTCACTGCAATATGGACAAAAAATTCTTTTTTTCTTTTTCATAATTTCAACTAAATATTTTTTTATAAAGTTTAAAGTTTTATTTTTTTGAACAAATAAATATTACATCATCTTTATTGGTCTCAAAACTTTTCATGGTTTTCATTTCTTTCTTTAAACAATTAATTACTTCATCATGCAAATCTTTATTATTCTGAATAAAGAAAGGAGATTTATGTCGAAAATATTTAATGAAATCAGAAAAATCTTTTTTATCAAAAATCAAGGAATTTTTATAATCTAAAACTTCTATTTTCTTAAACCACGGTGATAATAGTTGATAAGCATTTTTGTCGGAAAAATTATTTAACAATTTTTCGTATGGCAAATCCTGTTTCATAACATTGCTGTTTTCTTTGAGTATTTTTTTAACCAACAAGATTAATTCATTGAGATGTTGTTTCGCATGAGTTATTGCAATGAATAAGCCATCTAAATTAAGCATCCTCGAAATTTGAGGTATAAGTTCTGGGAAAAAATACAAGGCATAACTGCAAAGAATTAAATCAAATTTTTTATTAACAATTGGATTCAAATCAGGCAAATAAGAATTAAAAAAATCTCCTTCAAAACCTGTTTCACGGCAATTTTTTAAAAAAGGATTTTCATTATTGTTGCAGTAGTCAATTCCGGTTAAATGAGCATTAGATTGAATTCTCCCGTGTAATGCTTTAGTAAAAAAACCTGTTCCACACCCAAGGTCAAGAATTGTTCTTACCGATTGAATATTAACAAAGTTTAGAACTATTTCTCTAATGTCCTGCTTGTTTTTCGAGTGGATTTTAATTATATCGGCAACAGTATTATTTTTAACAATATCAGTAAAAGCATCAACAAGATTATCCATTTTAATTTTAACAATTTAAATAATCATATTTTTTACTAATTTAATAAAAAAATTAGAGCAAACTTAAAAAAGCAGGTTTAAAATGAAAAACCAAAGTATTTCTGGCAAGGTCAAATATTTTTACCCCGGATTTGTCGATAACCACAGAATCGGATGTAGCACAGATTCCTTTATTCAGGTTTATTAAATGATAATCGGGAGAATGAACCGTTTCGGCAGAGCCGGAAATATTATTTTTTGCTAGTACCTCGTTTAGAAAAGAGGATAATTCACCACTAAGACTTACCGGATTATCCAAATAAAATATAGTTTTTTTTGGTTTTAGAATTTTCAAATAATCAATAATTAATCCAATTGATTTTTGAAAAAAGTTATCACGGAAAGCTTTTCCGTGAATCTCAGAAGCATCGCGTAAGAAATTATCATTCCCTACAAAAACTACATTTCCAAACAAGTAACTACTGATTGTTATTAAAACATTATAAGCATCTACATAAAGAGTATTGTTTTTTACATCTTCTATATCAATAATTTTTTTTTGTCTGTTTATTGCAATTTTCTGAGGTGCTATTCCTCTGAATAAAATTGTTCTTTCAACAGATGATAAAGAATATCTGTCGCAAATAATTTTTATTATTGCTTTTTGAGGATATTTTTTATCAAGTAAATATTGATAATCATTGATAGCGTTTTGAAAATTTTCAGTAAAAGTCATTTTATTTTCATTTAGTGGTCATTTTCCCTATTTCCATTATATCCCCTATTTCTTCTATACTCCAATTCAATAATATTTGTTTCAATATTTTTTATATTGATTATTTATAAATTAATTTTACTGTATAAAGTTAAAAAAACCTTGACAAATCAACTCATATTTTGTATATTTGTTGTTTTAAAATAATTTTAACGTATTTAATACCGATTCTGAATAAAATCGAAAATTAAATAAAAACCAAAAGCCATGAAAAAGTTTACTTTTATTCTAATAATATTATTGCTTACTCTTTCTTATTCTGCCCGTACTCAACAAGCCTCTGCACTTCAAAATATACAATTGCAAGAGGGCTATAGTTTTGTATCAACTTATATTTCACCAGATGATCCTGATTTGATGGAACTATTGGAGGATTTGCTTTTTGACGGTAGCCTTGAGTTTGTTAGAAACTCTGCCGGACAAATGTTTCACAAAATAGGTGAGAATTGGATAAATAATATCGGTAACTGGAATACAGAGGAAGGTTATCTGTTTTTTATGAACAGTACTGCCGTAATTACCATTGAAGGAGAGCTATTTGATCATACAGTTCCTTTAAGCCTTAACACAGGCTATCAATTTGCTTCATATTATTATACCGAATATATGGATGTGGAACAATCATGCACTGAAATACTGAATAATCTTGATTTTATAAGAAATACCGAAGGCCAAATGTTCCGTATAATAGGCCCTCACTGGATAAATAATATCGTTGATTTCCATTATGGAGAAGGCTATCTGATAAAAATGAATAATGCAGACGAATTGATTTATGTAACAGATACTATTAATAATTGCCCTTCTTCCTTCATTGATCCCCGTGACGGGCAGGAATACGGAGCCGTTATGATTGGTGAACAATGCTGGATGGCTGAAAATCTTAATATTGGAGAAATGATAAACGGCAGCCAAAGCATGACTGAAAACGGAATAATAGAAAAATATTGTTACGATAATGATGCGGCGAATTGTGAAATTTACGGAGGCCTGTATCAATGGGAAGAAATGATGGATTATACCACAAATGAAGGTGCTCAGGGTATTTGCTTAAATGGTTGGCATATCCCGTCTGACGAGGAATGGAAACAATTGGAAGGTGAAGTTGACAGCCTATACGGATATCCAGATACTGTATGGGATGACTCAGGCCCGCGAGGCTATGATGCAGGCTTAAATTTAAAATCACAAACCGGTTGGGCATGGGGTAATGGTACAGATTTATATGGTTTTAGTGCATTACCGGCCGGACACTATTCAACATGGAATAATGGAAGTTTCTATGATTTACTTATTGGAGCTTATTTTTGGACAACCACGATTAAATTTTCCCAAACAGCTGCATGGATGCGAGAATTATGTTATAGTAATGGTATGGTTTTTCGTACACCTTTAAGTTTTGATTATAGTTTAAGTGTCAGATGCATTAAGGATTAGGTGGATTTCAGATTTAAGACTTATTTAATCAACAGATTTTTAGACCTATGATCAAAAACAAAAATTAAAAAAAATCTTATGAAAACAAAAATTATCTTTTCAACTTTAATAGGAATTTATGTGTTCCTTTCCTTCCATGCCAATGCTCAGATATCAAGGCAGGAAGCAATTGACACGGTATTTAATTATATTTTAAATAGTGAGGAAATTGAAAAAACAAATATCTATTTATGCGATAGTATTGTTGTATTTGATAGCTTATTAATGTATGATACTGACAAGGTGAATCTTCCATTTGATTCGAATTGGGTATTCTTTATTGATTATTTCCCGACAGCGAATTGGGATCATCCTTGTAGTTATTTGTTTATGAAACCAGCATAAGGGAATTATCAGCTAATAGATATTTAAAAAATAATTGAAAACCCTTGACAAATCAAAGCTGATTATGTATATTTGCTTTTTTAAAAATAAACTCTATATATTATTCTGATTTTAAATAAAATCTACAATTTTAAAAACATAAAAATTTAAAGCCATGAAAACATTTACTGTAATTTTAGTAGCATTATTTGTTTCACTAACTTATTATGGCAGGTCACAGCAACCCTCAGCCGTTCATAATATTCATTTGCAAGAGGGCTAAAATTTTGTATCAACTTATATTTCACCTGATGATCCTGATTTGATGGAACTGTTAGAGGATTTGCTTTTTGACGGCAGCCTTGAGTTTGTACGAAACTCTGCCGGACAAATGTTTCATAAAGTGGGATGGTATTGGGTGAATAATATCGGAAATTGGAATACCGGAGAAGGCTACTTGTTTTATATGAATAGCCCTGTCGAAATTTCAATTGAAGGAGAACTTTTTGATCCTACTATCCCATTAAATCTGGATGAAGGCTACCAATTTGCTCCATTTTACTATACTGAATATATGGATGTATTGCAGGCTTCATCCGAAATACTGGATAATCTTGATTTTATTAGAAATACCGAAGGGCTGATGTTAACTAAAATAGGCCCTCACTGGATTAATAATATTGGTGATTTCCGTTATGGAGAAGCTTACCTGATAAAAATGAACAATGCTGCTGAGCTGGTTTATGTAACAGATACAACCTTCAATTGTCCTTCCACTTTTATTGATCCCCGTGACGGGCAGGAATACGAAGCTGTTATGATAGGCGAACAATGCTGGATGGCGGAGAACCTTAATATTGGAGAAATGATAAACGGCAGCCAAAGCATGACTGAAAACGGAATAATAGAAAAATATTGTTACGCTAATGATCCGGCGAATTGTGAAATTTACGGAGGCCTGTATCAATGGGAAGAAATGATGGATTATACCACAAATGAAGGTGATAAAGGTATTTGCTTAAATGGATGGCATATCCCGACAGACGAAGAATGGAAACAATTGGAAGGTGAAGTTGACAGTCTATATGGGTATCCCGATCCTGTATGGGATAATCCTGGCGAAAGAGGCTATGATGCAGGTCTAAATTTAAGATCGCAGAATAATTGGATATGGTTTAATGGTGCTGATTTGTATGGGTTTACTGCATTACCATCCGGTTTCTATGAAAACTGGAATAATGGAAGTTTCTATCATTTGACACAAGGAACTATTTGGTGGACATCCACAGAAAATTTTACCCAAACATCAGCATGGATGAGAGAACTATTTTGGGCAAATTTTAAAGTAACTCGTACACCTTTAAGTTTTGACTATGGTTTTAGTGTTCGCTGCATAAAGGATTAGTTTAATTTTTTAAACACACTACCTCTTAATTCAACAGAGTTAAAAAACAGCAATAAAGAAACAAACATTATAAAAATAAATTGATATGAAAACAAGAATATTATTTTTCTCTTTATTGATAGGAATTTATATTCTCCTATCCTTATCAGTTAATGCTCAAATATCAAGGCAGGAAGCAATTGACACGGTAATGAATTATATTTTAACTGATGATGTAATTGAAACATCTAATATTCATCTATCCGATAGTATTGTTGTGAATGATAGCCTTACATTATATGATTACAGAAAGGTTAATCTGCCGTATGATTCAAACTGGGTGTTCTTTATAGATAGTTTACCATTAGCAAATTGGGACCATGAATGTTTTTATCTGTTTATGAATTTTGAAAATGGAAGCTACCAAACAGTAGGTGAGCTTAGGTTTCCACAAAATTTAAATGATTACTATGAAAAAGTTTCATTTGCTTATGAAATTGAAGAAGGAGTAGATACAACAACCTACGTATATGAAGATTTGGGAGTAGATAATCTTGCTGTGAATGATAATTATTATGCTGTTTTATATAGGAGGAGATGCATCAAATAGATATACTAGAGATTTAGAACATATTTTCTTAGCTTTAACAAAAAGATACGGTTATAAAAAAGAAAACATATTTGTTCATTTCATTGGTTGTGAGCAATTTTTTAATGTTGATTTAGATGGTGATGACGAAAGTGATTTTGATTTTTTAACTTCTGAAGAAGAAATCGAAAGAACTTTTTTGAATTTAGCAGGATTAGAGAATACAGTACCATCAATTCCAAAACTAAAACATAAAGACCAGTTATTTATTTATTCAACGGGGCATGGAGGAGTTGATGAAAGCACATGGAATTCTTATCTTAAGAAAATATATTTTGAAGATTATACTTTTTATATGAGTGAAATCTATGACTATACATTTGCACAATATTTAGAAAACATTAATTGTTCTAATATTACAATGGTAATGAATGAATGTTATTCAGGAGGTTTCATTAATGACATAATTGACGTTTCTAATGCCCTCTGCAAAAATAGAATAATTAATACTGCTTGCAAAATAGATGAAAAATCTTGGGAAGAATATTGGATAACAATTAGAAAATATGATGAATTTGTCTTTTATTGGACTGATGCAGTAAGGGGAATCTATCCTGATCCCGTTGAATATCACGCATGGTTTGAATTAACAACAACCGGAACATTTCCATTTAATAATTATTTTCCTAGTTCAGTAATTCATCCTGATGACTATGATCCTGATTTAGATAACGATGGCTTTATTCAACTTGGTGAAGCTTTTCATTATGCAAATGATTTTGATTCACGTAGTCAATATGGATTTTTTTGTCCCCCTAATCCTAATAATGCTCATTGGGAAAATCCCCAGGATTCAATAAACATAAGTTTCCGAGAAGACCTGCTAACATTGGCCGGTTTTGCCGGAGAAGTTGAAAATACCCAAACAATTGCTAACAGGAGTTATTTATTAGGCGGCGAATTAAAAATCAAAACAGGTGTAACACTTACAGTTAGCGATAGTGCAGCTTTTTACCTTGGTAATGAAAATGCTGTAATAAGAGTTGATTCAGGTGCTACACTAATTTTAGGAGACCATGTTTCAATTTACGGGGATTCCATAAACAAAATATTAGTTTATGGAGAAATTCAATTTGGAGATTACGACAGCCTGAAAAGGCTTAGTGATACAACTTATTTCGATGGATTATACTTAATGAACAGCATTGCACAAACTTCAATCAATAAAGCCTATTTTGAATATGCCCGTTTACATCATTATGGGGACAGCCTTGTTATTGATAGTACTGAATTTAAAGATTGTTATAGCATAGATTCATATGAAGGTGATGTAACAGTTACCTATAGTAATTTTGATGACACCAGGCTATATCTTGAAATTGATGGCACTTCAACGGATAAAGAGGCAATTATACGTTACAATGATTTCGAGACATTGTGGGATACCATCAATGCTGTTGATCTGAATAAATATGATAATTACTATATTGAGCACAATGAGGTTGAGGGCTATGAAAACGGCATACAGGTATATAATGCCGGCGGAGGTAGTGCCGGAAAACAGAAAATAGTGGAAAACGATATCTCAAGCTGTGATAATAATGGCATCATGGTTTACGGTTCGACAGCGAGAATAGAAAAGAATATTGTCGGTAGTTGTGAATGTGGTGTAAGCTTAAATAACGAAAGCAGTACCGATCTGAAAGGTGATAATACTGCTGACACAACTATTGAAACTCAATATATCCACGATAATAACAGTTATGAAATATATGTAGCTCAATATAGTTTTCCGCGACGTTTTGTATATAATGCAATTATTGATGAAGATAATGGTGGCAGCCCTAATGATCCATTACTATATTTTAATACTAAATCAGAAACTCCAAATACTATTGAATACAATTGTTGGGGCGAAAATTTTAATTATCAAGATGATTTTTACCCGAATGTTACCGGTGTTTTTGATTATGAACCCACATGGTGTCCATCGGGTAGCAAGAAAAAAAGTACTGTAAAATCAATTTTTAATGAAGCTTTAGCATTGTTTGAGGCGGGTAATTATACCCAGGCCAAAGATAAATTCATACAGATTATTGATGAATACCCTGCAACATTATCGGCACAGGAAGCTTTAAAAGAGCTTTATCGCATTGAGAAATTTACGAGTAATAATTATTCTATGCTTAAACAATTCTATAATAATTCGGCTATTCAAGAAGATAGTATCTTACAATATGTTGGAGATTTCTTTGCCAATAAGTGTGATGTGAAATTAGAAAATTGGCAATTGGCTATTGATTGGTATGAGAACCATATTCAATACCCGAATTCGTTCGAGGATAGTATATTTGCTATTATTGACCTGGGTTATTTATACATGCTTATGGAAAATGGTGGAGAAAAATCAATTTCGGGAAGCATGCAGGAGCATATACCATATTCCGAATTTCAATTCTTTGCAAAACGTGATTATTTGTTATCTCTATTACCCGGCGATCTGCAAAGTAATAAACCGTTATTGGATAACTTATACGGATTACAAGCAGGTGAACTCCTGCAAAACCGTCCAAATCCATTCTCCCTCGAATCAACCATTTATTTCAAACTGGTAAAACCGGCTGCCGTTACCGTGAAGGTATTCAATAATATGGGCATAATTAAGTACCAATTCACTAATAGTTACATGCCAGAAGGCACACATGGCATAATCATTAATGCAAATGATTTTGCATCCGGTGTTTATAACTATACCCTTGAAATAAACGGAAAGAAAGCCGATGTGAAAAGGATGGTTGTGGTTAAGTAGTAAGCCAAATCACCAATAACCTTAAATGGTTTTAAATATAAAGATTCAGCAATTTCACCCTACTGAGGTTGCTGAATTTTTCTTTTTCGCTATCGGTTCATAGAAAAGAGGTTAATATTTTATCCTAATGAAATTAATACATAAGTCAGAATATTGACCTCATATTTATAAAATCTTTTCCCTAAATTTACACCCAAAATTCTAAAAAATGAAACTAATAATAATTAACGGCCCAAATTTAAATTTACTCGGCAAAAGGGAACCTTCGGTTTACGGTTCGCTTTCGTTTGATGATTATTTGAGAAATTTGATAAAACAATTTCCTGAGGTTGAAATTGAACATTTTCAAAGCAATATTGAAGGTGAAATAATTGATGCCTTACATAAAACAGGTTTTTTATTCGATGGAATAATTTTAAATGCCGGTGCTTATACTCACACCTCTGTTGCTATTGCCGATGCCGTTAAAGCCATACCGGTACCCGTTGTTGAAGTTCATATTTCAAATGTCTTTTCAAGGGAAGATTTCAGACATACCTCCTATCTTGCACCAAATTGCAAGGGTTCAATTATAGGATTTGGATTGGATTCATATAGATTGGCAATTGAAAGCTTTCTTATAGACACGAATTACACAAATTAACACGAATCTTAATTTTTCTGGCTTATCCAGATTAGGAATGAGAAACAAAGAACAAAAAACTTGGAATGAGTCTTCTATTACAATTTATACCAATCCTGAAAATTCGGATAATTCGTCCAACTCGATGATAAATCTTTCCTGCTTACAAGCTGTGGATATTTATCGTACAATTCTCCATTACTCCAATACTCCATTACTCCAATACTCCATTTCTCCAATACTCCATTTCTCCAATACACCAAAATCTATATTGCAGAAAACAAATCAGCATTTATCTGCGATATCAGGGTGAGAAATCTTATTCGGCTTAGGTTTTCTGTTTTTTCTTTTTTGCGGCGGGGAAAAGAATATTATTTAAAATCAAACGATAACCTGTTGAGTTGGGATGCAAATTCAAATCTGTTGGGGGGTCGCCAATAAAATGATGATAATCTTCGGGATCGTGTCCTCCGTAGAAAGTCCAGGTTCCTTTTCCAAATTCCCCATGAATATATCTCACCTCATTTGCAGCTTTATTTTCACCCATTATCAAAGCATCGGATTTTAAATTATTAGAATTGAATGCGGTAGTTTGTCCCATAAAGCCTTTTATAATTGATTCATGATTTTGACATAACATGGTAGGGATCGGATCCCATTTGGCTGAAAAATCGAAAAGTGTAAAAAAATCATTTTGTTGCTTAAAACTTTTTGGTCGGGTTTGGGTAACATCAATAGAAGAAATTTCATATTCATAAGGATTTGCGCTAATCATAAAATTGTTAAATGCAAAACATTTGCTGAAATCTAATTTTTCTTGCGCATTCGGATCAACTCCATCACCATCAAACATCACATCACAAATATCAACACCTTCAGCCGCCAAAGCAACATCGAAACTATCGCCTGCCGAACACATTGCAAACAAATAACCTCCACCGGCTACAAATTCTTTTATTTTTTTGGCTACGGCCAATTTGCATTGCGACACTTTATTATAACCCAAGTTATGAGCAATTTCTTCTGAAGTTTTAACATCTTCAATATACCATTGATTATTTTTATACCTTGACCAAAATTTTCCGTATTGCCCTGTAAAATCCTCGTGATGAAGATGTAACCAATCATATAATGGAAGGACACCGCTTAAAATTTCTTCATCATACAAAACATCATAAGGAATTTCGGCATAAGTGAGAACCATTGTAACTGCGTCATCCCAAGGTTGTTTGTTTTTTGGAGAATAGATTGCAATTTTTGGTGCTTTATGCAATTTCACTTCGTCCATATTTATCTCGGGAGAGGAAATTTCCTGCAAAATTGCAGTTGATTGAACATCGGCAATTACTTGATAAGTAACACCTCTGATAATACATTCATCTTCAAAAATTTGATTATACTTAAACATATAACTTCCTCCTCTATAGTTCAATAACCAGCTAATTTCAACATCATGCTGCAAAACCCAATAGGCAACTCCATAAGCTTTTAGGTGATCTTTCTGGGTTTCATCCATTGGAATAAGCAAATATGCTCCCTGACTTAAAGTGATTGAAAATAAAAATATTGTAAGTAAAAATATTCGTTTCATTTTTGTTATTTTGAAGTTATCATCAAGGGGCTTAGACCCTCTTTTCTTGAAATAAAGAGTATTAATTAAATTATTGTGCATTGTTAATATTTAGGGTCTAAGCCCCTTTACATCAAGTTTTTCAAAAATAGAGTTTCTGCTAATATATTCTGGTACAATTTCCTTCATTTTTTTTACAATTTCAAATTGATCATACGAGCCATTCATTTTAATCAATTCATCAATTTGTTCCACAATTTCCTTAGGATCATACTCTTTTACTTTTCCTATTAAAATTTGCGGATGATAAGTTGGAACGGTATTTTCCTGATTATTCAATAATTCCTCAAACAATTTTTCACCGGGACGCATTCCTGTAAATTTAATCTTAATATCTTTTTCAAGGGTTAAACCAGATAATCTGATCATTTTTTTCGCTAAATCAACAATTTTAACCGATTTTCCCATGTCGAAAACAAAAATCTCGCCACCTTTTCCCATAGTACATGCCTCAAGCACTAATTGGCAAGCCTCCGGAATTGTCATAAAGAAACGAGTAATATCGGGATGAGTTATTGTAATTGGCCCGCCTTTTTCTATTTGCTTTCTAAACAACGGAATTACAGAACCATTTGATCCGAGGACATTCCCGAATCGAGTTGTAATAAAACTTGTTTTTGCATTATTTTGTAAAGATTGTATATAAATCTCAGCAATGCGCTTGGTAGCACCCATTACATTTGTTGGATTGACAGCCTTGTCAGTCGAAATAAAAATAAATTTTTTAACATTATATTTAATCGAAAAATCGGACAGAATCTTCGATCCGGTAATATTAGTTTGAAGAGCTTCTAAGATGTTGTTTTCCATAACAGGTACATGCTTATAGGCAGCAGCATGGAATACAATATCGGGAGAAAATTTTCGGAAAATGTTTTCAATACGAGATTTATTACAAATATCAGCAACTATGAATTCATAGTTAATATGTGGAAATTTCTCGGAACACTCCAATTCGAGATAAAATAATGGGCTTTCGGCCTGATCAATAAGGATTATCTGTTTACAGAAAAAACGAGAAACCTGTCTTGCCAACTCACCGCCGATTGAACCTGAAGCTCCGGTAATTAAAACAACTTTTCCATCCAGCTCTTTAAAAATTTTCTTTTCATCAAGTTTTATTACATTGCGTCCAAGTAAATCCTCAATTTTAATTTTTTTAATTTGATTAAAACTTAATTCGCCGTTTATCCATGAAATTACAGGAGGAACACTTAAAACGATTATGTTTTTTTGAATGCACAATTCAATGATTTCCTTTTTTCTTGCAGCATTTAAATTTTGAACAGAAATTATTAGTTGATCAATTTCTTTTTCTTCTAACAAGCTCTTTAACTTATTGTAACCTGAAATTTTTATCCCTTCAAGCTTTTTGCCTAACTTCTTTTGATCATCATCAATAAATGCAAAAACCTTATATTTTGAACCTGCATCTCTATCCAAAACACGTTTTGTAATAATTCCCGCCTCACCGGCACCAAAAATAATAACATTTAATTTTGTTTTTGCCGAATTTAGGAATTCCAAATATGAAAGTTTCACAATAATTCTAAACAAGGTTAGAACCAAAGAACTTGTTATAAAATCAATTATAATAATTGAGTACGGGATAAAAATAATTCCACTAATAAAATAAAACGTTACTATATCTGTTAATACGAAAAATATACTTCCACAAAAAAGTACAAGAAATATCCTCATAACATCCTTAATATTCGTATGTCGAACTATACCAGCATAAGTTTTTGAAATAATAAAACCAATAATTCTTACGATTAGAATAATAAGTAATACTTTAGGGAAGTCCTGCATTTCATTTTCCGGTATTGAAAAATTAAAACGCAGCAAATAAGCAAGACTAACAGAAAAGATTACAATACAAGTATCTATAAGAAATATCAGCCAGCGTGGAGTATTATTTTTTATTAAAATCATTTTTTCATTGAATCAAATATGATATAAATTATGAATTAAATTTTCCTCACAAATATCAAATTAATTTAATAGATTAACTCCACAAATGTAAAAAAATTATAGTATTTATTTTGTGATAAGAAATAAAATACTAAACGGCCACATTTATCTTATCAATTGCTTCAGGTAATTTAAAAGACACGAATTCAGGGTTTATACCCTGCTCTTGATTAGCAAGAGAAACTGTTTAGGTAAATAATCTCTTTTTTGAAAAATTTATTAACAACATATTTTGCAAGCGTAGATTTTCCACATTGTCTGGGGTCAATAATAGCAGCTGCAGGATTATTTATTAGTCCTCTAATAATATCATCCTCAAGTTTTCTTGTATTCTACATAATTAATAATATTTTACCTTGAAAATATGATATTATATTTTACAATTACACGCATAATATTAAATCAA